>DASTIZ010000422.1:0-7589 GCA_035717045.1 Chitinophagaceae bacterium | reverse complement strand
CGTTTATGATTGTTTTGTTTCTGTGATTTTATCTCTGATGCTTTCGCCCTTCCAATTCCATTATCTTCTATCACGCATCGCAGGTCATCTTCGTTTATTGAAATGCTGATCTTCACTAATCCTTCGGTGCCATTCGATTTATGCATGAGTCCGTGCCAGATTGCATTTTCAACATACGGCTGTATCAGCATAGGCGGTATTACGATGGAATTGGTGTCTACATTCCCGTCGACCACTATTGAA
Source organism: Chitinophagaceae bacterium (assembly GCA_035717045.1). Classification (GTDB taxonomy): domain Bacteria; phylum Bacteroidota; class Bacteroidia; order Chitinophagales; family Chitinophagaceae; genus VBAS01. The sequence continues at coordinate 7,346 of DASTIZ010000422.1, read as the reverse complement.
TAACTGAATTTGTTCTTAAACCGTAAACTTTCCATCTGCATATAAAGCTCCAGCGCTTCCAGCTCATCTTTCAGGCTTATATAATTTGAACGTGAATTTTGAAGGATCAGCCGCATCAGCCGTGCAAAATTATTAAGGTATTCCGAAGCTTTTCTTGATTCATTCCGGATTATATAACTGTCAATCGAGTTCAGGCTGTTAAACAAAAAATGCGGATTCATTTGCGCCAGCAACGCACTCATTTCCACATTGGCTAATTTTTTCTCATACTCGGATTTTAATTGCTGTTTTTTCTTTACCTGCTCAACGCGATTCCGGTATAGCCAATAACCAGCAAGCCCCAGTGTCGCCAGGAGTAGGATGCGAAACCACCATGTACTCCAAACTGCGGTTTCCACATGTATGGGCAGTTCCAAAATGTTTTGGTTCCAGACACCTTCGTTGTTTGCCGCCTGCAATTGAAACACATAATCACCGCCCGGTACATTGGTGTAATTCGCAAAGCGTCTTCCTGTTGTCTCTGTCCAGTCGTCAAAATCTTTCAAACGGTACCGGAAACGAACATCATTTGGCATTGTGTAGGCCCTGGCAGAATATTTAACCGAGAAGAAATTCTGCTTATGGCTTAACCGCAGTGCAGAGCCGTTGGCGACAAAACCAATTGGTTGGTTCAATACCTGCAGTTCATCGATATAGGGAAAAGGAATCTCGGAATTTCTCTTCAATTCTTTGGGGTCAGCGATTGTAATATCGGTGCGGCCGCCAAAAATCATTTCACCGGTTGGCAGGAATGAGAAATGGAAGAATTCAGGATCATTGACACCGTAACGAAAACTATACCTGCTGAAAGACAAATTATCAGCATTTATTTTTATTAATTCTTCCCGTGTATAGCCCCACACTTCGCCATTCTTATCAGTAGCAAGTTGCAAGAATGACATGCTGATTCCCCTGTCACCAAGATCAAATTTATTAACGATGCCTTTAAACGGGTCATTTACTAAACCATAACCGAGCCATCCATTGCTCCCGCTTACCCATACTTTTCCGTTTCTATCTTCAGCAAAAGCATTAATGAGCAACATGCTGTTGGCCGTGTTGTTGGCATAAAGGAAATTCAACATCGAATCTTTCTCTGCAAGGTATACCCCGGCGCCGGCTGCTCTCTTGAACCAGATATTTCCTTTACTGTCCTCAAATAAACTTTCAATCCTGCCGGAGTTGGCGCTTGTGTCTGTCCATAATAACTCTTTCTTGTAAACACGATAAGAAGTTGTTCCGGGTTTCCATTTTATTAATCCTTGTATATCATCAGCGATCCATAAATTACCTGCCCGGTCCAGAAATATGTCACCGCGCCGGGTTGGTGCAGCAACAGGAAGTATTTTTTCAAGACTGGTAATCCTGTTCTTTTTTTCTGAGTAAATAAAAATCCCTTTGTCAGAAGAAATGATATACTTACCGGGCGATAGCTGAACAAATCCACGCACCACATCTCTTTCATTTAAAAAGCTATTATTACCCGGAAACCTTGTCCGGGTCCATTGGTTAGTTACCCGGTTAAACCGGTACAGCCCGTTTGAAACTCTTGTACAAACCGTGATAACATTTCCTGTTTTATCAGGTATGACGTAAAAAGCAAGACCCCACATAACGCCGCCGAGATGCTTAAAGGAATGCTGGGTGAATTGTTGCATCGCCGGATCAAAATACTTGAGCCCGTCGACATTTGGATGCCACACACGATTGGCCTCATCAATAAGGTGAACCGCATAGAATTCCAGGTTAAGGGGCTCATTCAATTTATACCAGGTAACATCTTTTAATTTAGTATTATAAACAGCAAGCCCAAGCGACGCACTGATCCATATTTCATGCTCACTCTTCCGGGTAAGGTTGCCGATAACACTTTCTAAAATGTCCTTTCCAACTTTATCCTTTACCTGTACCGGAGTAAATGTGTGGGCAACAGGATCAAAAACATTTACCCCGGCAGCCCAGCTACCGACATATAAAAGACCATCATCATGGTGATAAACCCTCCGAAATGCATTGAGCGCAACCTGGAAGTCTTTACTTTTTTGAGAAAACCTGAACAACCTGACATTGCCCGAATAGCGATTTATTTCCAACAAACCTGATGGGGTTCCCGCCCACATTATTGAATCGTTGGTTGCTGATTCCCTGATGTTCAATATTGTTTTCGTGGAACCCAGGGAAGGAATAAGCGGTGCATATTCCCCTTCAGGTTCTTTGAAAAAACGGAAGTTGTCCCTGGCCTCGTCATAAACGCACACACCGCGATCACGGGTACCGATCCAAATGTTATTTTTGCTGTCCTTGTATAATACATAGATTCCCTGGTCAGGTCTCTTTCTTAATGAATCAACCTTGCCACTGGTCTCCAGTTGATAATGCCTGAACGTATTGTCGGCTGTGTTAAGAACCGAAATTCCCTGGCTTGTTCCGGCCCATATAAAATTTTCGGCAGGCTGGACGCTCTCTACCAATTGATCATATAGTGAATAACGAAGATCGCTCCCTTCCCCAAACACTTTCACCTGGGATCCATCAAACCGGCAAAGACCCTTGTGAGTCGCCATCCATATAAATCCATCCTCGCCTTTCTTAATGGAGCGGATATCATTTGTTGGCAAGCCATTGTCCTTTGTTATTAAAACCGGCTTTTCAAATTTGAATTGCGAATAGCATGATGCAGCAATCGCAAAGCTGAAACAAAACAGGCCCACAATATTTCTAAAGAGGATCATACAGGTAGAAGCGAGAAATAATTTACGTCATTTTTTGTAATCATCATTCAAACACTCAGCAACTAACTTAATCCTGTGGTTATTTACAATAGCTCTTGATTGAAATAGCTGTTCTTTTGAGCGGCTGACGTTCCATCCTGAGCCGCCTTTCTATTTTTTTAGTATCCGTGTATAACAGACCGGGATCATGTTCCCTCAAAATAACCCCCGTTTCAGGAATCAGCACAGCTTGTTCACTCATCTACTCTAATTATCACCTGTTTGCGGGTGTAATCTTGTGCCGTCATTACAACCGTCTGCAATTAATTAATTGCAGCGTTTTTAATGCTCTCTGCAAAAAATTATAAAGCAACTAAACCAAAAGATCATGCAAAAGACAACCGTAATGCTAAATGGTGTTAACCTTGAAAGACTGGCTGGCACTATCGAAGCAACAATTGCCGACCCGAAGCTGGCGAAGTTTCATTTCTCCCTCAACAACCAATGGGTAGACGGAGGATATAACCAATCTGTGATCGGAGATTTCTATGGGGCCGGGAAAATACAAGAAAGGGAAACGCCATTCATTCTTGCCAACGATGAAGCCGAGGTATTACTGGGAAAAGATAATGCACCCAATCCCGTCGAATACGTGCTACATGCGCTGGCTGGCTGCGTAACAACCTCCATGGTATATCATGCCGCGGCCCGCGGTTATGAGATTAGGAAAGTCACTACAACAGTGGAAGGAGACCTCGATCTGCGCGGCTTTCTGGGAATTGACGCGACCGTACGCAAAGGCTATGATAATATCAAAATCAGTTTTGACATTGAGGGTGATTTTAATGAAGAAGAAAAACTTGAGATACTCAATCTCACATCATTCTCCCCCGTGCTTGATATCGTTTCTAATGGAGTACCGGTGAAAATATCGCTGGGCTCAAAACAGGACGCTGAAATGGTCGTGGGCTGATATAGCCCCCAGGCGGGCAGATCCTACACTTGTTCATTAATAAAAAAAACTAAAAAACCAACTTTGTCTGTTATGAAAAAGAGTTTTGTCCTTTTATACGGTATCATTGCATACCTCGCATTTTTGGGAACGATTCTGTATGCCATCGGCTTTGTTGGCAATTTGTTTGTTCCAAAATCTATTGACGGTACTCCGCAGGTACCCCTGATGCAGGCCATCCTGATCGATGCATCATTGCTTCTCCTGTTTGCCGTCCAACATAGTATCATGGCGAGACCCGCATTCAAAGCATGGTGGACGAAGATCATCCCGGAAGCCATGGAAAGGAGTACTTTCGTGCTATTAGCCAGCCTTTGCCTGATCCTGATGATGTGGCAATGGCAACCGATCGGCGGAGTGATATGGTCGGTGGAGAATGAGATCGCAAAGACTACCCTGCTGATCCTTTATATTACGGGCTGGGCGATTGTTTTTATCAGCACTTTCCTCATCAATCATTTTGACCTGTTTGGCTTAAGGCAAACATGGTTCTATGTTACGGGAAGAAAATATGAACATCTTCCCTTTCGGGTTCCGTTATTTTACCGGTACGTCCGTCACCCGTTGTATTTCGGCTTCCTCGTCGCATTCTGGTCAACGCCGGTGATGACGGTTGCACACCTGTTATTTGCGTTGCTCACGACGGGTTACATACTCACAGCGATAAAGTTTGAAGAAAATGACCTGGTCAAAACCTTTGGCGAAAAATATTTGAACTACAGAAGCTGGGTGCCAAAGATCATTCCATTTACTAAAAAAGATCCAACGAAATAGAGCATGAAACCGATTTTCATAAAAAGGTATTTGCAGAAATACGGCAAGAAAGCATTGATCGTTTATTTAAGCTGGTGTATTATCAAAGGAATTGCATTTCTTATTCTGGGATATAAACTGTTCAATTAAGACGACTATAGGGCGGTCAAAAGCAAACCCATTGGGTTTGCTTTTTTATTTATGTTTACAAAAAAATACACTTGTCCATCTGGGAACAGTTTATTGAAGGCATGCAGAACACTTCATGGCTGGAATTTATTGCGGTGTTTGCTGGTATTGCCAGTGTTTGGTTTAGTCGGATTGAAAATATCCTGGTCTACCCGGTGGGCCTGATTAATACCATTATTTATATATACCTGAGTGTCAAAGGAGACCTTTATGGTGAAGCTTCAGTAAACTTTTATTACACGGTAATGAGCTTTATTGGATGGTATATGTGGCGGCGCAGGAATGAAAGAAGACAGATCATCTTACATGTCACCCGGTCCGACAGCAAGATGTGGTTTAATCAAATCATCTTTTTTATCTTTTTTTACATAGTACTCTTTGCCGCGCTGACATTTCTGAAACGAAGTTTTGCTAAAGGGGCTATTCCGTGGGCCGATGCATTTGCCAGCGCTACTGCTTTCACTGGTATGTGGCTGATGACAAAGAAAAAAGTGGAAAGCTGGTATTGGTGGATCGCAACAAATATTGCTTCAATCCCTTTGTACTTTGTAAAACAGTATGTTTTTACAAGCGTATATTATCTTGTGCTCCTGGTAATGGCCGGGTTTGGATTGGCGGAATGGAAAAGACGTGCATCAAATAAAACAATATGAGCTATTGCAAATTCATTAACTCGCTCAAACCAGGTGAATACAATGTACATCGTGAATATCACGATAAGGAGTATGGGTTCCCTATCCATGACGACAATGAGCTTTTCTGCAGGCTGATCCTTGAAATAAACCAGGCAGGGCTTAGCTGGACAACTATTTTAAACAAGCAGGCAGGATTCCGAAAAGCCTATCACAACTTTGACATTAAAAAAGTTGCCGGTTACAGGGAAAAAGATTTTAAACGATTGATGAATGACGCGGGCATTATCCGGAACCGCTTAAAAATCAATGCTGCGATCGAGAATGCAAAAACCATCCTTCAATTACAAAAAGAATTCAACTCTTTCAAGAGCTGGCTCGATCATCATCACCGCCGAATGGATCCCTTCGGGACGAAAACAAAAGAAGAATGGACAAAGTTGTTTAAGCAAACTTTCAGATTTACCGGTGGCGAGATCGTAAATGAATTTTTGATGAGCACTGGCTATTTACCCAATGCCCATGAAGAAAGCTGTCCTGTTTATAAGAAAGTCCTGAAGGCAAAACCCGCATGGAACAGAAACCTCTGATAAAGGTAGTTGTTATCGGCCCCGAGTCAACAGGGAAGAGCACCTTGTGTGAGTTGCTGGCAACACATTATAACACACTATGGTGTCCGGAGTATGCAAGAGAATATTTGCTCAAACACGGCATGAATTATAGTTATGACGATCTTCTGTATGTTGCAAAACAGCAGTTGGCATTGGAAGACAAATATATTCAGTCAACAGTCGGCAGCGGACAGTCGGCAGTCAATGAGTCACTAATCACCACTCACTGGCCGCGCTCCGGTCGCAACGACCACTCACCACTCCTCTTCATCGACACCGACATGTATGTAATGAAAGTATGGTGCGAGTTTGTTTTTGATAAATGTCATAAATGGATATTGGAACAGATCGTAAAAAGAAGCTATGATCTTTATTTATTGTGTAATATCGATCTGCCCTGGATCCAGGATGAGTTAAGAGAATACCCGGACGAGGCACCCCGGAAAAAGCTATTCCAGATCTATAAAGACATTATGATAAATCAATCTACCCCCTGGATTCAGATCAGTGGAAGCACTGATGAAAGATTGCAAACGGCGATAAAAGCAGTTGATGAGCTGGTTGCAGGATAAAATTTCAATTGTACTTTCGGGCATTCATGAATTTTTTCCGCAAACATCACCGGCTTCTTTTTTATTGTTCCTGGCTTATTCTTGCGCTCGCCCAATCTGCCTCAACAGAATTGATTGCAGACGAAGCGTATTACTGGGTTTATTCAAAATTTCCTGCGTGGGGGTATTTTGACCATCCTCCCATGATCGCTGTATTGATCAAAGCTGGTTACCTGGCCTTCCACAATGAACTTGGTGTTAGATTGATCTGCGCCTTGTTTAGCGCATTTACCATCCTGATCACCGAATCACTTACAGAAAGAAAAAACCCTTTTTTATTTTATACGATCATATTGAGTATTGGTGTGTTTCAGGTGGCTGGATTCTTTGCGGTACCCGATACCCCGCTTTTGTTTTTTACAGCCTTATTTTTTTATGTCTATCGTTTATTTATAAAAAATACCACGTGGCAAAATGCCTTATTGTTTGGCTTAGCGATCACCCTGTTGTTCTATACTAAGTATCACGGATTATTAATTGTCATACTTACAGTCCTCTCAAATATCCGGTTGCTTACGCGGTGGCAATTATGGTTTGCTGCATTTTTAGTTTTGGTTCTTTACTCGCCGCACCTTTACTGGCAATGGCAGCATGATTGGATAAGTTTCCGATACCATCTTTTTCAAAGTAACGTGAGCACGTATCGCTTATCTTATACAACCGATTATTTACTTGGGCAATTACTGCTGGCCGGACCGCTGGTCGGCATTCTTCTCCTGCCTGCAGCATTTATGTATAAGTCCCAAAGTAAATCAGTGAAAGCGCTCAGGTTTACCCTGGTTGGTATT
>DASTIZ010000421.1:0-10284 GCA_035717045.1 Chitinophagaceae bacterium | reverse complement strand
GGTAAAGATGTAGCTATGCAAATTGCTGCATTGAATCCGGTTGCTGTTGATGCCGCTTCAGTACCTGCCGATGTGATTGCCCGTGAAAAAGGGATCATCGTTGAATTGATGAAACAGGATCCTAAGATGGCTGGCAAGCCGGAAGAGATGCTGGCTAAAATTGCTGAAGGTAAAATGGGAGCATTCTTCAAGGAACAAACATTGACGGCACAGGCTTTTGTAAAAGATGCCGGCAAATCGGTTGGTGATTATTTGAAAGAAGCGGGGGATGTGAAAGTGACTGAGTTCAAACGGGTGGCTTTAGGATAATCTTTATCAGAATCGTTTAATAAGTAAAGCTCCGGTGAAGCCGGAGCTTTTATTTTGGTTGGCTAAGTGACTTATCAGCCGATTACTTTTTTTACTGGAATAAATACTCAGAACTCCAGTTTATAGACCTGGTTTGATAACACGGGAATGCACCCACTCCCATTGGGGACGCAGTCTATTGAGCCCCCTGCAACATAAATTGTATTGTTAACGGAAATAATAGAAGCAGCCCATGGAATTGGTTGAGATAATACGCCGACTGACCAGGTGTTTGTTGCGATTCTGTAAATATCAAATTTGTTATAGCCGGGATGTAAGAATACTATTTGACCGTCTTTTAAGACGCTATGATGATAAGCCGGCTTGAAAAGCGAGGCATTTGCGCTGCTGGCAGTCGTTACGTTTCTGATTTCTACATTACAAGTTTTGTATCCGGACCAGTAAATTTCATCTGCTTCCCCTACGCCCGATAAATCGCCACTAAGAAAATCCAGGACCGAGGTAGACCAGACGCCCGTTGCATTATCATAAACATCTATTTTATTGGACCCGGTTGTAGCGCTTCCACCAGCAAAATAAATCTTATCGTTGACGGTAACCCCCGAAATATTTCCCCGCGCTTCACTCAACGTCGCAAGGGACCAACTACCAGAAGTAATATCATAAATTTCAATTTTGTCAACTATGTTAGAAGGAAAATAGTCAGCAGAAGTCTTGTATCCTCCTGCGAACATTACCTTGGTACCGACTGCCGCGGCTGCTACACCGGTCTTAGGCTCACTTAAAGAAGTGTTCGACCACGTGTTTGTAGATACGTCGTAGATGTCTACTGTAGAATAATAATCAGCATAAAGGTACCCGCCGCCCGCAAAAAAGACCTTAGTTCCATTAGCAACGGCCGCTGCACCTACACGACCGACGCTCAGTTGAGCAGCTGACCATGTTTGAGACAACACATCATAAATATCAACTATTCGTGATTCACCAAACCCGCCGCCGATATCTTCATACCCGCCTGCGAACAAAATACTGTTTCCCGCAACTGCAACAGACATTCCTTGCCTGGCTTTTGAAAGACTGCCAAACTGTACAAGCTGTGCATTCACTTCAGGTCTGTTATTTACGCAGATCGTCGAAGGAGCAAGAACTGTTATTTGCAACGTATCCTTAGAAAATAAGCCACGTGCATCGGTCACTTTTAGTTCGAAAAGATAAACCCCTTCTATAAAATTACTCACCCGTGTCTCACTACGATTAGGATTAATGATGGTCGCTGACGGCAATCCGGAAATTTTTGTCCATAAATAATTCCTGATGTTATTATCAGGATCTGTCGATGCATTCCCGCTAAGATACACGGAAGAGAATGGCATCCTGATTGTTTGATCACTTCCGGCTTTCGCGACAGGCGGGCGATTGGCGATAGGCTGCGCAACGCAGTCAACACATGAGTCTTTTTTGCAGGAGCTGAAGAACACCGTTCCAGCCACCGATAATGTTAGTGCAAATGAAAGGACAGGTTTCATGACGACCAGGTTTATGATAATTTTTTTGATCATACGCTGCCGACTAGTTTTCATGCAAAGCATGTGTTGCTACCCATGCCCCGAGATCACGGCCCTGTTGTTTTCCTACCAGACATGCTTCACGGAAGTGTATCCCGAGATACATTCTCGATATTGCGTTTTCGTCAGCAGCCTGCGATAAACTTGTAAAACCTCTTGTTATATTTTCAGTTGGAAAGCCCGGAACGGCTGGACTAACAAAGGAAAATGAAAAATCATCCTTGTTAAAAAACCGTTTGATTACTTCTGCTGCCGCTGCACCTGTTGCTGCATGTGCAGAAGGATAATCAGGAGCTGGGGGGGTGATATATGCAGTTACATTCCATGAAGGATCGCCCGTTGTGCCAGGCGTTGCACCGAGGTTGTTTAACTGTATTGCGGTAATGGGTCGCCAGAAATAGTAATGGAACTTGGCATCTGCACTTGCAATATACGTGTCGGCCTGGGCTATTTGTACCTGTGCCAGCAGTCTTGCTACTTTCCATGCATCCATATTATTATGTTGAGATATAATGTCACGGGCTATGGTATTCCATCCTATAGGAGAGCTTCCGGCCCAGAATTTTGCCAACACTGTTTGATCGGCAGTTCTGTCAACGCATGTAGCGCAACCTAAATGTTTTATTTCATTATAATCATCTGCATACTCTTGTGTTCTCACTGCTAACGCGGGGCTGCTTTGTCCATAAGGTGCGCCAGGCCTGAACTGATCACCGGATGTCATACTGAACGGTGTCACCAGTTGCCAGCCAACTGCATCCACTGTTCCATAAATTGGTAACCCGGGAATATTAAACGGAAACGTCCAGCGATATTCACCTGGTCCGGTTCCCTCAGGAAGTGTGTAGGTAATATTTTCAGAGCCATCATTGCTTCTTTTTTGAATAATGGCCTGTGCAGCCGCGGCCCCTAGCGCAATGCCTTTTGTTTTTGCTTCTCCATTTTCAACAGCGTTTAGCGACTCAACTAAAAGGTTATTAATATAATCCTGTATGTCGGGGGGTGTGAAATTAGCCGGCGGATTTAATGTTCCAAAGGCATGTACAATGACATCGTGGGCTGCCTGTGCTACGGCAGCATCTGCATTCGCGTCTTTATCCCTTGCGTTCAAGGCATACCATTTGTATTTGGGAATAATGTTATTTAACGCATCGTGCATGGCTAAATTGACCATCGCATAATATCTCGATTCCCAAAATGGAGTAATTGGAGGGGGTTGAGGCGTATGCGTTACTATATAAGTAGCCGCTTCATTCCAGCGCAATACCATTTCAGGACTTATCGTTCCGTTTCCATGGCCGTTGTTATCGAACTTCGCGCCGGTAGTCTCCTCCGGAGACAATGGATTTGTGTTGTCTTTCTTACAAGCCGTAAAGAAAAAAAATGATGCACTGATCAGAATTGCGGGTAAGGTTACTCTCCTGGTTAATTGCTGATACATAAAAAAGTTTTGAAGTGAATGGTTGATATTTTGATCGTGTAACAAGATAGTATGCTACAAGCCAAATTATTTTTCGTATCGGCAAAACAGATTTATCAGCGACACAAACTTTTTAATACTGACAAAGCTCATTGATGATTTGAAAAACCAGTTTGTCGAAAAAAACGACTTTCCGTCCTGCATTGCCAATTCCTTTTGGAAATGACGCTTACTATGATGTAAATTGTTGCTAAGAGGATTTACAATGAACGGAATGTATGAAACCCCTTTTATTTTTTCTCCGAAATACCGTTTGCTGCGGCATCTTCTTTTTTGGACAGTGCATGTCATCATCTTCAGTTTTCTTTTTCGCGAACGGCGGGTAAGCCTCGAGCTGCAATTGATCGTTACTACCGCCTGGGTGTTAATGATAATTATCTATAGCTATCCGCTGATGTACTGGATCATACCCCGTATCCTGCTTAAAGAAAAATACTGGCAATTTGCTGTGATCATGCTCGCCTGGGGGGTGTTAGGATATTTCTGGAATCATGTATGCAGGACCTATGTTTCTATTCCATTGCAGGAGGCCCTGGATTTTAAAAATATAAACAGGAATAAATGGGCTCCCGGAAGTTTTCTCACAATTGCTACGATGACCGGCTTTGGAAGCATGATCGTATTATTCAAATATTGGATAAGAAAACAAAGAGAATTCCTGGTGGCTGAGAAAGAAAGGACACAGGCTGAATTACAATTACTAAAAGCGCAAATACATCCGCATTTTTTATTTAATACACTCAATAACATCTATTCATATTCTTTGAAGAATTCGGCGCAAACTTCCAAAATGATCTTGCGGCTTTCTTCCTTGCTCAGTTATATATTATACGATTGTAAATCAAATGAAGTGATGCTTGACAGGGAGATTGAGGCGATGAAGAATTATATCGATTTGGAAAAAGAAAGGTATGCTAACCGGCTTGAAATTTCCATAAATGTGGAAGGCGACACAAAAGGAAGATATATTGCTCCCTTATTATTGTTGCCTTTTTTGGAAAATGCCTTCAAGCACGGAACATCAGAACAACTGGACAAACCCTGGCTGAGTATGGATATTTCAGTAAAGCAAAACACCATGTGGTGCAAAATTGTAAACAGCAAAAATGAAAGTGTCAAGATAAATGAGAACGGTATCGGTATTTCCAATGTACGAACAAGGTTATCTTATTTATATCCCAATAATCATGAGCTCAAACTGGTGGATGAAGGGAACTTTTTTGTAGTTTCATTAGTCGTTGAACTAAAACAGGCAATTGTATCCGGCCTGGCGGTCAGCCAGTCATCAACATTAGTTTCAGAAAAAGAAGTTGTATGAAGATTCGATGTTTGCTGGTGGATGATGAACCTCTGGCACTCGAGGTGCTGCTATCTCATATTTCAAATTGTAAAGGACTTGAGATAACAGGCATTTGTAAGAACTCCTTAGAAGCATTAGATATACTGCATGAAAAGCAGGTGGACCTTATGTTTCTTGATATTAAGATGCCCAAATTGTTGGGAACTGAACTATTGAAAAGTCTATCCAACCCCCCGAAAGTAATTTTTATAACCGCCTATCGCGAATTTGCCATGGATGGTTATGAACTTGACGCGATCGATTATCTTTTAAAGCCGGTTTCGTTTGAAAGATTTTTGAGGGCGGTGTCTAAGGTAAAACGCTTGATGGGCCATGATTATGTTTTGCATGCGGAAGAGCCAAGAAAGAATCCGGAGGCATTCGTTTATATGAAAGTAGATAAGAGCATGCAAAAAGTGTTTGTCAATGAGATTTTATATATAGAAAGCCGAAGGGATTATGTAAAAGTTTTTCTTACGACCGGCAAGTCATTCTTAGCTAAACATTCGATTTCGTCGATGATTAATCTTCTATCAGAGCAAAGCTTTTTGCGGGTTCATCGCTCCTTCCTGGTTTCGGTAGAAAAAATTACCGGGTATAACAATGACGACATCCAGTTGGGATCAGTAGAAATTCCTATCGGCAAGTTGTATAAGCATCAAGTGATGGAAGCGATCAATACTAAATAACTCAATCATAACTTATTTTTAAGCCTACCTGGCTTATCCACCTGGCGCTATTTCCCGGCGCAGTGCTCGAATGTACAGACCATGGCTTGCCATTTATTGGATTAAACTGGTAAACGGGATTAAGCGTTGTTGTATTGGAAAAACCGGCAAAACGAATTAAAGAAAAATTATCGCCCGACAAAAAATAGATGCGGCCCCATCTCTTATTCAGCATGTTGGTAAAATTGAAAATATCATAAGTTATACTTAATCGAAGTTCTTTATTTTTTACCTTCATATTGAAACACTGCTGAAGTCTTAAGTCAATAACATGAGTGAAAGGCAATCTTGCACCATTGCGTTCGGCAAAACTACCACGGTGATTACGTAAGTATTTATCGTTGACAATAAAATCATTCAGAAATTCTTTTTGCTGTTGCGGAGTGTAGGTAATATTCGCAGAGTTGGTATACGGCAAAAAAGTCATGTTATTCAGATCCCCGGCAGTGGGGATATAAATCAAGTCGGTATTGCTATTCCTTCCATTATCATTCACCATGCTCCCAAGATACACATAGCTAAATGGTGATCCGGATTGGCCATTGTAAAAAATGGTGGCTAATGAAGAATACTTATTTTTTGCCAACGTGATTTTTTTCGTAAGGCTGGCGAAAAACCTATGGCCGAGGTCAAAATCTGAAATGCTAAGGCTTGCATAATTTTTTCCATTCACCGTGTGTATGGCCGACCATTGATCAGTACTGGCATTCGCAGCGCGGTTCGGTTCAAACAAAGCGACCGAATTGCCGTAAGTATAAGCGACACTCATCAACAGCTTTTCGTCGAGATTTTTGCTTATTACAGTCGTAAAGCTGTATGAAAAACCTTTCCTGTTTTTGTTATTACTTAGCAGGATGATATTGGTATAGGGATTGCCGCCACTCATTGGAATGCGTTCAGGCTGCGTATTCAATGAAAAAACATTTCTTTTGTCGGGTAACGCCGATTGCCTGCTCGGAGGCAACAGGTTGACATTCGTATATCTGTGTTCATGTATGTTTTTCGTAAATAAACATTCCATCGTGAGGTTCCATTCCCTATCCAATTGTTTATCGGCACTCAACGATGTCCTGAATACAACGGGGTATTTGAAATGTTTTGATACGATAGAAATGTTTCCCCTGCCCCCGACAGGATTGGTGCCAAGCAATGAAAGCCCCGATTGATTATAGGCGTCAGGATTAAATGAGAGATTATACAACTGGGGAACAATATCAATAGTAAAAGTATTTACATTATATAACTCGTTTGCCCACAAGTTGAGGATGTGCCCTGTGAATAACCCGGCGCCTCCACGGATAGTAAGCCTTTCGCCTGGTATTTTATAATTAAAACATATACGGGGTGATAACTGCCAATGGGTATTCATCAGTTGTCCCCGCCGGGCCCCTTCCAGGTCATAATATTTTTCAATCTGGGACCTTGTATTAGCATCAAAAAGACTATCCGTATTAAATGACTGAGGCAATACATTTCCATCTATTCTTAAGCCCGCGGTCAATTTCAACCCGTCATTCACTTGTATATCATCACTTATGAAAAATCCCAGGCGCCTTGTATTGTATCTTTCGCCGCCCTTTGTATTATCATCCGTCGGCTCATCCACTAATGAAACGCCTCGTGTGAAACGAACTGGAAATGCTGTATTAAAAAAATCGGTGAAGCTGGCGAACAGGTAATTCCCAAAAAAACTTCCAATTGCGATATTATTCAGCTTACAGAAATTAAAATCAATGCCTGAAGAAATCACTTGTTTATTTGCGACAAATTTTATTACGTTTGATAAATCCCAATTGGAACCTTTAAATACATTTAGCTGAGCACTTCCGTTACTGCCTGCTATGATTGTGCCCCTGCCATCCACTATCTGTACTTGGGGAAAAGGAGCACCGACAATATCGCGGTCATCCATATGATTAGTATAAGTTACCAATAAACGGTTATTTATTTTTGGATTGACAAATGCTTTCCACTCCAGCGATACAGTATGTGTTTTAGCGATCAGCTTGTATTGACTGTTGGAAAACCGGATAAAAGTGCCGGTGTTTGGCGCCTGCGCAGTTATTCGTTCCGGATTGTTGTAGCGATAACTCAAGGAGAATTTATTTTTTTCCGAAGGGTTCCAGTCGAGTTTTATATTGATACGTGTGGCGTTAAGATCGTTTTTTGTCTCTGCGAAGCTGCCCGGTTGATACCCATATCGTATTCTTAAAGTATCAGAAAATGCATTTACAATTTGTTGCGTGCTGCTTCCCTTGTAATCAGCAAAATTGTAAGACTGAGGCTGCTGTTCCTTTGTTTTTTCAACGAGCAAAAAATAAAACAGTTTATTCTTTATTACAGGGCCGCTTGTCCATATCCCGCTTGTCTGGTTAAAAAAAGAAGAGAGGCGCTGCCGCTTGAAAACTCCCGGCGAACCGCTCACCTCGAATGCTTGAGGTGAATAGCCGGCCATTCCTTCATTCCTGAAATAGTACCAGGCAGATGATTTAAAAACATTGCTGCCGGATTTGGTGATAGCATTTATGGTGCCGCCAGTAAAATTGCTAAACTGGACATTAAAGGGCGATAGCGATACTTTCATTTCTTCGATCGCTTCTATTGAAACGGGTGGCGAGCCACTTTGTCCACCGTTGATACCACTCGGCGCTAATCCAAGCATATCATTAATATTCGCTCCATCTATAAAAAAAGCGTTGAATTTAGTATTTTGGCCCGCCAAAGAAATACCGCCGTCGGCGTTTACCCTGGCTTGAGGCACCAACCGGATATAATCCTGCAGGTTGCGACTTATCGACGGTAATGAATTTATTTGCTGGGCAGTTATATTGACTTCTGATCCGAATTTTATTTCGCGTGTTTTTTTACCTATAACAGTTATCTGCTCTAACGAATCATTCTTTTCTTTTAAAATGAATTCCGAAAAATCATTATTCTGCATCGATGTAATGGTATTTTGGGATGAATAACTTAGATAAAGACCTGTTTTTTTTAATTCCTCAAGGCCGGTGTAGGATATTATTAATGTATACGGCCCACCGGGTTTGAGGTGAAAGAAATAAAAATGGCCTTTTGTATTTGTTAGTGTGTGGTAGGTATTTTTTGTTGGCTCATGTATAACCGTTACCGTGGCACGAATCAGTATCTCGCTGTTCTCAGATCTTACAACTCCTGAAATTTGGCTATTTGTTTCCTGAGACCAGGACGAAGTATAAGTTAAGAGGAAGATGAAAAAAAGTTGAACCTTGTTAATATGGCGAAGAACCATCACAGGTGGCAGGTTTGGAACGAAAGCTACAACAAATCGACTTCAGGAGTAACCAGGTATTGACTTTTTGGTCGGCGAATGGGACAATTGGTCGAATATTTCTTAAATAAGTCCCTCAAACTGTTGTATCCTTAAAAAAACGATTAGCGGCGACCCGGGATCACCGGAAACAGCAGTTCACATAAAAGTAACTGAATTCAAAAGAGTAGCCGGCGATGACCTAAGCAAGTCAATAAATTTAAAAAACAAAAGCTCCGAATTTTTCGAAGCTTTTGTTGTGACAGCAAGATCTTATTTCATAGACTGTCTAAATTCAACCATGTTCGTCAAGACTTATTCGTCTTTTAAAAACTTAAGTTTATTCTTAATGTTTTGAGCAACTTTACGACCCTGCCAGAAGCCAATCTCAATCGACTGTCTGAAGTGAATGCCGCCATACAATCTTGACCATCCCGCCTCTTCACCAGCCTGGCGAAATGAATTATAGGAGCGGGGTTGAAGTGTAATTCCTTGCGGCGTAACCAATCCAAAAAACGTACTATCTGTATAGGCATAGTTGTCACCAAATACCGTCGTCATTGCTTCGAAATTGGCGGAAGACACAGAAGCATGCGCCGCGGGATATTCCGGATGAGGAGCCGTGATCCATGATGTGAAAGGTTGGCCGATTACATCATCATAGTTAAATGGCCGCGCAAGCAGGTATTGAAACTTGCCCTGCCATGTGGTGATACTAATATCCACGACGGTGATGCCACCCAGTGCATAGGCAATGGCCGCGACATCCAACGAAGCTTGTTCTTTTTGTAACACCTGTTTTAAGACATGTACATAATGCCCGGGTGTGCTGGTGCCTGGAAAATCACGCCACCAAAAAACCGAATTGTATTCACTGGTGCCGACGGCAGGCTTTGAATTGATGACATCAATCGTCATCGACGGAAGTGCCGCATAATCAGGCGGACCTACTTGCGCACCACCATCGCTGCCAATTACCATGCGACGAAGATTTCCAAAATAAGGCAGTGTATGGACCGGTAAAGGATTGGAAGGAGGTGTCCAGTATTGGCCCCCTGAATAGGGCGGAGTGTATGAGTCATTTATGTGTTGATAATTATCCGTCTCCGACCAGTCAAAAACTTTTTGTGCCACCGCCCTTCCAAATGCAATTGAACGACTGATTGTCTCAGCATCGGCTTCGCTGTTGTATTGTGAAGTAAGGGCGGCCTCCAGTGAATCCATGGATGCAATATTTGCTGCGCTTGCAGCGGGAAAAACTTTTTGTTGATAAAAGCCAAAGCCGCATTTGCACTGGCAGCCCAATGGTAAGCATAACCGGGTGAAGTAGTGGGCAATCCACTTAATCCATTCAGCTGCGAAGCGATGGACTGGTAGGCTGGCATACCGGGCACTACCGCCTCATAAAGAGCGATACCCGAGTATGCATAATGACGTGAATAGGCAACATTACCCACGATGGCCGGATAGTTTCGCATCTGGCGAACCTGCATGGTCATCCACTTAATAGCGACATCAGATGAAAAAGTTTTAGTTTGCTTTAGGTGACCACGGCCGGTATTTGCTGCCGTTGAAAA
>DASTIZ010000420.1:0-2748 GCA_035717045.1 Chitinophagaceae bacterium | reverse complement strand
AACAAATGCTGGCCAATGGGCCGTATCCCGTACATCTTAAACGGAGGATCGGCGGGCGAAAAGGACACTTGTCGAATAACCAGGCGCTGGAACTTTTTTTGAAACACAAACCCGAAAACCTACAATTGCTGATCCTATCGCATCTTTCACAGAACAATAATCATCCTGATATCGTTACCAGTTTGTTCTCGCAACATGCAAATGGGGTAAAAGTCGTGATTGCATCGCGTCACAAGGAAACGGAGCTGTTTAGCATCGCGAAAAATTACGTATACAGGTCCCTAAAAACCGTAAAGAAATTACCGGAAAACAAGGCACAATTATCGCTTTTTGAGTTCTGATTGTTTAAATTTGTTTTCCCGGTTTACTTTATGAATCGCCTTATTCTATACCTTTTTATTCTTTTTACCTCATGTAATGAGCACCTGAAGATCGAACGCAATAATGATCCGCAGGGATATGCCGACTCACAATTCGTAGGAACATGGAAGATAACCGCAGTCACCGCTGATGTGGCCTGGGACTATGATGGTAATGGATCAACGGAAACAAATATTTATGCTACATGGTCGGCGTGTAAAAAAGACAACCTGTACACTTTTGTGGGCGACAAAACGGGCACTTATAAATTCGATTGCAGCAATACGAAAATCGGATCATGGGAAATTATAGACACAAAGTTCCTTAATTATACGCCGCTGGGTGGGAGCCCCGAATCTGAAAGAGTGATCCAAATGACATCGATCCAATTCAAATCTGCGCTTGCTGTATCATTACCAAACGGCCAGCCCGCAACAATCACAAAAACCTGGGACAGGCAATAAGCCATTTACCCCAACCTTAGACTGCAGTTAAATGAGAAAAAAACCAAAACGAAAACAAGCCGTCTCAAAAGTCATTAAACCACAGAGAAAATGAGTAAACAGAGTTGCACAGAGTAAATGCATATCAAATCTCTGCGCAACTCCTGATCCCTGTACCTCAGTGTCGAAAATACTTTTGAGACAGCCTCTTATTTTTTGTTTTACTAGGGTTGAGCTGCGTTGTTCTTATTTACTGCACTTAGTATTGCGAGTATCCTTCCATTTGGCAATTCACTGGATGAATAATATAGATTGACGTTCTTACCCGCTTTTAGTTTTGGCAGTGCAAGAATGTCCTTCATATTGCAACAAAGCTTTGAAGAGGCATCCTTTGTATCACCGAACTTCCATTGTTTTAAAACTACATTTTGCTCATCCCTGATCGAAACAACCCGTTCTTTGCCCGGCCGGCCGCAATGATAATACTTGATCGCCAGTTCGCCGTTACTGGCACTCTGATCAAACCTGATCATTTTAACCGTATTCAATTCTTTTCCGAACTGTTGCAAAATAAGCTTGTTGTTCAGATAGACTTCAAATCCCTCTCCGCCAAAAATTGTATTAGCGGTTTTAAAAGATAAAGAAAATAATGCCGTGCACAACAGCAGAAGCAATCCGAAAACAATTCCTGGCTGATAACTGGTCTTTTTCATGTGATTACTTTTCATGGCAAAAAATTTTATTGATTAATATTTTTTAAATCCGGTACAAGGTAACACCATGATAGCCCGGTTACAACAAAGTTTGATGAGAAGCGGGCCAGGCTTGACTATATGCAATTTTCAGCGACGCTTTTTGAAGCTAAACAGGTAAATAAGAAGCGCGATAGCGAGTAACGTAAAGGAACCATATACCATATAAGAGATAGGCATGATCACTAATTTAAGGATGAAGGTCGCCATTTTTTTCTTGCTGCAACGGTTCAACGCGACGTGATTCTTTAAAAGGGCCTCCTGTATTTAAATTTCCCGGTCCCGAGGTCTGCCTTCTTCATTCATTCATGTGGAAATGACCGCCGGGCAAGACCCCTGGGCGGGCGGTAATAAGAAGCGCGATAGCGAGTAACGTAAAGGAACCATATACCATATAAGAGATAGGCATGATCAATAATTTAAGGATGAAGGTCGACATTTTATTCCTTGCTGCAACGATTCAACGCGATGTGATTCTTTAAAAGGACGGCCTGTGTTTGAATTTCCCGATCCCGGGGTCTGCCCCCCTCCATTCATTCATGTGGAAATAACTGTTGGGCAAGACCCCGGCCGGGCGGGAGTTCATAACGCCAACTGTGCCTTTAGTGTAATAATCCAGGAAAAGTGCAGTTCATTTTCTTAATTTAATTCCATAAAATTATTTTATGAACAAACTACTTATTACCTGCCTGTTTTTCATTCCCCTCGTCGTTTCTAGCCAGGATAGCGTAAAGATTAATAGCCATAATTGGGAAGTAAGAATGACAAAACCGGGTGAACCGGGAAGAAAATTCACCCTCGACATTACAATAAAGGATATTTCAACCAAACAGCCAGTCAAAGACGCCGAGATCTTTGCCTACCACACCAACCATAAAGGTGACTATGAGAGCGATCCAAAAACGGGAATAGCAAAAATTCATGGTACGGCCTGGAGTAATGAAAAAGGCGCCATCCGGTTTATCACCATTTACCCCAGAGGTTATAATGATTCGCCGACCGGTGAACATATTCATTTTAAGACAAAGGCCCGGGGGTACAGCGGAGGAAGCGCTGATCTCTCGTTTTGGGATTTTCAGCGAAAGCAACTTGATTACAATAACCCGATCGTTACTAAAGTTTACCTGGAAACCCTTGAAGAAAAAAATGGTGAGCTTTTTGGAAAAGCAATTTTATACATGAAAAAAAATTAA
>DASTIZ010000419.1:0-7810 GCA_035717045.1 Chitinophagaceae bacterium | reverse complement strand
GGTTCAGGTCATTCACCGGCGTGTATTATACAAATGAAAAGAGAACAGATTTGAAATGGTCGGTTGAAAATAATTCAGAAATAAAATCATTTGTTGTAGAGGCAAGCATAAACGGCGGAAGCTTTAGTGAAGTAGGAATGGTGCAGGCGAATAAGAGCTTGCCGGATAATGCCGCTTATAGTTTTAATTATATAATGCCACTGCAGGCAATCACATTTGTCGATTTCAGAATAAAGATGATAAATGAAGATGGTTCGCTCAACTATAGCCGGGTCTTAAGGATCAATATAAAGCCGTCAGTTAAATCCGGAATAACCATCGCACCAAACCCGGTGCGCGGAAGATTCCAGGTGGCGATCAATTCACCCGTGGATGCTGAGGCCAGCATACTATTCTTTGATATGAGTGGTAAATCCGTAATGGCTATGAACGAAACGGTGATGAAAGGAACCAACGTATTTACAGTTGGGGCCAATGAGAAATGGCTACCCGGTGTATATAATGCACTGGTAAAAATTAACGGTGAAATATTTACGGCACGCTTTGTCGTTTTGGAATAGCAGGTTTTCGCAATTATTGTTTTTCTAACACCTCCCCTTGCTGCGGGGAGGTTTTTTTATTTATAAAATTTGAATAGCAAGCAAAGTACATTTGCACCCATGTACACGTTGAAAAAATCCCTGGGCCAGCATTTCCTGAAAGATGAGAACATTTCCAGGATGATCGTGGCTGCTATTGCGAAATATCCTCATCAAAAACTTCTTGAAATCGGACCGGGTGCCGGAGCCTTGACAAAATACCTCCTGGAAATACCAGCCATCGATTTCAAAGCTGTCGAGTTAGACAGCGAAAAAGTAGATTATTTGCTTGCTGCTTATCCTGCTTTAAAAGGCAAACTTATCCATCAGAATTTTTTGGAGATTGATAAGCCTTTTAAGGAGAAATTTGCTGTAGCCGGGAATTTTCCTTATAACATTTCATCCCAGATATTGTTTAAGATATTAGAATGGAAAGAAAATATTGAACAGGTGGTCGGTATGTTTCAAAAAGAAGTGGCGCAAAGAGTTGCCGCAAAAGAGGGGAATAAAACATATGGCGTTACCAGTGTGCTGGTGCAGGCTTTTTTTAGTGTTGAATATCTGTTTGAAGTCAATGAGAAATGTTTTACCCCGCCACCAAAGGTTAAAAGCGCTGTGATCAGATTATTACCACTGGAAAAACCGGTTGACATAAAAGATGAGTCCTCTTTTTCCCGGTTTGTAAAAGCAGCTTTTAACCAGCGCCGGAAGACTATACGAAATGCGGTGAGGGAATTATTTGAACCCGGCATATTGGAACAGGAAATTTTTAATAAAAGAGCTGAGCAATTATCGGTACAGGAATTTGGCGAGCTGAGTTTTAAAATGAAGTAAGACGATGCGCAAGGTCATTATTACGGCAAAAGCACACCCCCTGTTGATGGATAAATTAACTCAAAAAGGTTTTGAAGTTATTTATGCTCCGTCGATTTCATACCCGGAATTAGCTGACTTGATGGAGGGTACCGAAGGATTGGTCGTAACAACACGAATTCAGATCGACAGGCAATTGATCGATAAAGCAACGGAATTGAAATGGATCGGCAGGCTGGGAAGTGGTATGGAACTAATCGATGCCGAATACGCAGAAAGCAAAGGAATAAAATGCGTCAGCAGTCCTGAAGGAAACCGAATTGCAGTGGCTGAGCATACGTTAGCCTTATTGCTGTCGTTGCTGAATAAGATCAATTCCGTACAAAAAGAATTGAAGGAACGAAAATGGCTGCGCGAAGAGAACAGGCGAACTGAGCTTTCAGGAAAAACGGTCGGCATAATCGGTTTTGGCAATACCGGAAGCGCTTTTGCCAAATTGCTTCGCCCGTTTGATGTAACCGTTCTTGCTTATGACAAGTATAAATTTGGCTTTGGCAAAGATTATATAAAAGAAGCAAGCCTTGAACATGTTTGCCGCTATGCCGATATCATAAGTTTTCATATTCCATTGACAAGCGAAACTTATCATTTGGCAAATGACCAGTTCTTTCGTTCATTAAAACAAAAACCCTGGATATTAAATACATCAAGGGGATCGGTAATAGATACAATCGATCTTAAAACTGCGTTGACAGAGGAGTTGATCCCGGGCGCAGGATTGGATGTATTGGAAAATGAAAAGCTGGCTTCTTATGATGAAAAAGAAAACGAACTGCTCAACTGGTTACTCGATCACCCTAATGTGATCATCACCCCGCATATTGCCGGCTATAGCCATGAAGCATTTTTAAAGATGAGTGAAGTGCTGCTTCAAAAATTGGGACTTTATTAAAACTTTATGGCATAATTATTCCGGTTTTATTTTTCCAAACTATTGTATTATGAGCCGGCCATCTTTACTTCTTCTGCCCATAGCATTATTTTTTTCTTCCTGCGCCCGGACGATCGAAGATCACCTGATAGGCGAATGGAAACTGGATGTCACTTACAGAAAAGAATTGTTTGGCAGGGACTATTTTCAAACGGGTTACGAGGACGGGGTCTTTACCTTCTTTGAAAGTGGTACGGCAACCTACACCAGTAGCCAGGATACCCTATCCGGTTACTGGCGATCGGATTTTTACACGCAGTGGCGGGATTATGCAGATGACGATAATGACACCGAACGGTACAAGTACCTTGAAGTTTATCTTGCCAACTTCAATCGAAATAAGATCATTGACTGGCGATTTGACAATTTTAATTTTAGAAATAGCTGGAAACGTATCAGGGCGGTCGAATTTTCATTGGGCCGGGACCGCTATTACGAGTTTGTAAAACCATAAAAAACTCCCGCATTGTCTTGAAATAAAGTTTTCTCTATATTTGTAATATATAAATGCAACGCTTCAGCAAACACTGGGGCGTTGTTATTTTTTTTGTCTGCAAACCTGTCACTCATGTTTTTTATCAAAAAGGAGGAAATATGAACGGTTTCAATTACGTGACCAAGGAAACTCTTGAGCAAATGAAAGCGGACTTGCAGCGAATGAAAGCCGTGGACAGACCAGCCGCTTCAAGAGCAATCGCTGAAGCAAAAGAAAAGGGTGATTTGAAAGAGAATGCAGAATACGATGCTGCCAAAGAAGCGCAAGGGCTCCTTGAAGCAAAGATCGCACAAATGGAAGGCGTGATCGCCAATACCCGTGTACTTGACGAAAGCAGCATTGACACCAGTAAAGTTTCAATACTTACCAAAGTAACGCTTACAAATCTTAACACTAAAAAACAAGTAACCTATCAACTCGTGAGCGAGAATGAGGCAGACCTGAAAGCTGGAAAGATATCGGTAACCTCACCGATAGGAAGAGGTCTGCTGGGTAAAAAACCGGGAGAAGTTGCTGAAGTACAAGCGCCGGCAGGCATGTTGAAGTTTAAGATTGAAGGCATCACTATTTGATTTGATTTTAGATTTTGGATTGCGGATTTTAGATTTGCTTTTTCAATGAACAATATGTTGCAGGTTCTAAAATCAAAAATCAGAAACCTAAAATCTAAAATTTTTGGAGGTATGACCATCTTTTCCAAAATCATAGCCGGAGAGATCCCATCGTATAAAATTGCAGAGAATGAGAAGTTCTTTGCTTTCCTGGATATTTTTCCTTTGCGTGAAGGACATGTATTGGTTGTTCCCAAAACGGAAACCGATAAATTTTTTGATCTTCCGGATGAGTACCTTTCCGAAATGCTGGTATTTGCCAGGCCTATTGCAAAAGCTATTGAGAGGTCGTTCAATTGCGATCGATGTGGAATAGAAGTGATCGGCCTTGAAGTGCCTCATGCCCACCTGCATTTAATACCTATCAATTCTGCTAATGATCTCAATTTTACGCAGGAGAAATTAAAAATGGATGCCGGCCAGCTGAAGAAGGTACAGGAGAAGATCTTAGGTAACCTTTAACGATGGATTCACTGATTGCTAATGTGAAAATAAAAAAACGACCCGGAGCAGTGGAAAAGTGGAATTGATGGCAGACCAGGCAGCCTTGCATGAAGAATTTGAGGCAGAAGTAAAAAGAGTATCTCCGAAAAAAATCACGTCAAAAGCCAATCATAACTTTTACTGGTTCCTGCTGATAAATAAATCTTATTTTCACTCCCCTGAAAGTATCCCGGGAATTAATACTTTATTTATGAAAAAGACAATATTTCTTGTTTTTTGCTTTTGTTTTCTTATGCTGATTACCCATAATGCAAACTCTCAAACGCTTAAAGTAGGTGTGTTTGATCTTGAAGTAATGGTGCAGGCAATGCCTGCCTATCGTGTTGTCGACAGCCTGATGGCGTTCTATGATCGCGATACGTTGGATGCTTTGCGTGCATACAATGAAACCGAATATAAGCGACTGGACAGTATATTCAGAGCCGATTCTGCCGCAGTAGCAAATGGCCAGAAACCAAAAGCCGTGTATGATATCATCGTAAACGACCGCCAAAAAGCAATGATCAATATTTTATACTGGCAACAGATCGCCCAAAACAAATCAAATGAGAAACGAGCCGCCCTCTCTCAAAACCTGTTTAAGCAGGTTTCCGATGCCTATAAAAAAGTATTAGCCAGAAAAAAATACACGCTGATATTAAAACCTAACACGTATGAGGCGGGTTTCGCGATCGATAATGTTTTTATTGCCGTAGCACGGGAGCTGAAACTAAATGAACTACCACAGGAATTGATCTTTCTTGGAAATGATCCTGACCCGGTAAAACCAACATCAACGCAAAAGCCACCGGCCACGAAGCCAAAAAGTTAAGCCGATCATTGATGATTCATGAGCATGATGGAAGCGATCGTTTCAATCCCTTCCCATAAATATTTCAATTGTACATTTTCATTTTCTGCGTGTTGGTTATTATCATAATTAACTACTGGGACGGTGATCACTTTCGTATTTAAGATTTTTTCAAAATGAAAAAGCGGAAGACTGCCTCCCATGGAGGGCATCAGGATCACCGGGTAATCTACTGTGCTTTGTACAGCTTGCACTAAACTCTGTGCGATCGGGAGATCGAAAGAGGTTCTTTGCGCCGGGTAACCCACACCGTGGGTTACTTTAATGAGCTTTGCATATTGTAAGCGATCTTCATCGCCGGGTTCGTGATCAATTACATGAAAACCCATTTTTTTAATATGATTTATCACCCGGTTAATTTGCCTATCTACTTGATTGCCTAACACCAAACGCAAATCAAGAGTGGCCTCAGCCCTGGTTGGAATTATGTTAGCTGCCAGTTCACCTACCTCAGCACTTTTTATACCATTAATGTTTAATGTTGGCAACAGCAGTAATTCCAGAAAAGTTTTGCCGTCCCCATCGGGTTTTGCAATGGTCAATTCTTTCTTTAATGTTTCTTCTATGTTTGGAATTTCCTTCAATGCTGCTTTCTCACTGGCGGATAGCGGGATCACATCGTCATAATATCCCGCTACCAGGACATTGCCCTTGTCGTCTTTCATACTTGATAGTAAATGGACAAGAGATAAGGCTGGATTTGGAGCCCAGTTACCATAGTTCCCACTATGCAGTGGGCGCTTAGGGCCGTACACCGTCAAATGCATATTAACATCCCCTCTGACACCAAAACTTATCATCTTTTTTCCGGAAACATGCCTTGGTCCATCGATAATCACCCATAGGTCAGCTTGTAGCTTTTCTTTATTTTTTTTGAAGATTTCCTCCAGGTGTATTGAGCCAAGTTCTTCTTCTCCTTCAAAAAAGAATTTAATATTATGTTTAAGGGCTATACCGGTTTTTGCTAATGCATCATACGCATTTAAAATTGTCATTACTCCCGCTTTATCATCGGCACTACTCCTGCCGGCAAGTCTCCACTCCGGTGAAATATTTTCCGCTGGTGCAATAATTTTTCCTCCCTGCTCAATGGGTTTATCTATAAAAACCGGTTCAAAAGGTTGTAAGCCTCCTGACCATTGTTGAGGATTGACTGGCTGTCCATCATAATGCGCATAAAAAGCTAATGTGTATTTTGCTCCCGGCACTCTTACTTCACCAAATACGGCCGGGCTGACCTTCGCAGTAATGCCATCCAGGTATTCTGCTTTTATTCCCCGCTGTTCCATCATCATCTTTATAAAAGCTGCATTCCGCAAAATGTTCGCGGTATCCCGGGTCACATTGGGGATGCGGAGAAATTTTATGTACTCATCAATGATGTGTTTTTCATTTTCTTTCCTGAATTGATTTATCTTCTGCTGAACCGGCTGGCCATAAGAATGTAATCCCGCCTGCACGAAACATAAAATGAAGAGCAGTCTGATCCGCATAAAACTATTTTATCGTGACCCGCACCGGGTTCTTAGTTATAAAATCTTTCCAGCTTCTCATTTTGCCATTTGACTTAAGCGCTGGTTTATCCTGGAAATGATGACAAACAGCAACAGCCAATGCATCGGTAGCGTCATAATATTGAGGTATTTCTTTTAATGACAGCATACGCTGCAGCATTTTCCAAACCTGTTCTTTATCAGCATTACCATTGCCGGTGATCGATTGCTTTACTTTTTTCGGGCTGTATTCTGTAACCGGCAGCCCGGCACTGATCGCAGCAGCGATAGCTACGCCCTGTGCTCTTCCCAACTTGAGCATACTCTGAACATTTTTTCCAAAAAATGGGGCTTCGATAGCAAATTCATCCGGTTGATGCTTCTCGATCAGGTCTCCAATCTTTTTGTGGATTAGTTGCAGCCTTGTGTAGTTATCATTCTTTCCGGTAAGTTTCAGTACACTCATTTCTTTGAGGAAAATAACACGGCTATTGATTTCAATAATACCATAACCCATCAACAGAGTTCCCGGGTCAATACCAAGAATTATTTTTGAAGGCTTTTGCAATGAGGAAGTATTTTTACGGGATAAATGCGATGGAACAAAAATATCAAAATCTTTCTCAATTACGTTCTTGGACCTCTGCTCTTTGTTTGGTTATCTTACTCAATTTTCAAACAAATCAAAAATCAGCCGCATCTTGAAGAATCATGGGTTACTATCAAAGCTGCTTTTGGTGATGAACGGATCGTCAATCTTATTTCCGCCTTTGTCCTTATGTTCGTGAATTGGTCACTGGAATCCATGAAATGGAAACTGTCAGTTCAACAAGTACAGCCCGTTTCATTTGGAACAGCCCTCAAAGCCATTTTTTCCGGTGTCTCATTTTCTGTCACCACTCCTAATCGAATGGGTGAATACATTGGTCGCGTATTGTATATGGATGAGGGGAATCGTTTAAAAGTAATTTCACTCACCATTCTGGGCAGTCTTAGCCAGCTTATTGTCACTATGTTTTTTGGTCTGTGGGCGTTATGGATCCTAAAACCCGCCATTTTGAGTGGCGGGCTCTCGGGCTGGAGCGAATGGCTGAATCTTGTTTTCATCCCAGGTCTGATTGCCTTTGGAGTTTTAACAGTTTTTTATTTCAGGATAGGGTGGCTTACAAAGTGGATCGAGAAAATACCCGCAATAAAAAAATACATTTGGCTTATCCATGAACTCGAAACCGCAGATACAACGTTGCTTATTCGATTGCTGTCTATATCAATGGTGCGTTATATGGTGTTTGCTACCCAATATTTCTTATTGTTTCGGTTCTTTGGAGTAGAGGTTGACTGGTGGACAGGGTTTTGGGCGACAGCACTGGTGTTTTTCATTATGGCCATTACGCCCACCATTGCGTTATTTGAGGTAGCGCTGAAGATAGTTGTCACTGAAAGAATATTTTCAATTTTTACAGACAATACGGTA
>DASTIZ010000418.1:0-3465 GCA_035717045.1 Chitinophagaceae bacterium | reverse complement strand
ATTCTTATCCCGGGAGTTTTCTACTTCCGTAATCCTGACTTAAGAACAAATAATTATGGCAAGAATACAACCCCTGACAACAAACGAAATTTCGCCTGCGTTAAAAGTTGCTTTTGAACGGCATGTGCGGGAATACGACGGCCGCATCACAAACATGAAAGCGACGCTGGGCCTTTCAATAACGGCATTCGATGCGTATATGCAATGGTACCCGTTGTATGCGGAGGTTGAAAAAATATTGGGCAAACGCATGGCTTCTTTGTATGCCCATTCAATTTCGTGTGCCGCCGATTGTCCACTATGTTCAACATTTTTCAGGAAAATAATCATAGATTCAGGTGAAACTCCCGAACGGCTTGACCTGACGGAAGCACAACAAAATATTTTGAATTTTGGGAGTGGCATTGCTAAACACAAAGGAAATATTGCTGATCATCTTTATAATTCGGTAGCCAGTAAGTATAGCGAAACAGAAATGGTGATCTTAACAGCATTTGCAGGGATCATGATCGCCACGAATGTTTTCAATAATGTGATTGAAACCGAAATTGATGAATACCTCTGCGGTTACCGCTCAACAACGAAATATTGCTGATCGATATGAGCAATGATTTAAACGATAAAGTAGCATTTATAACCGGCGCAGCACATGGGCAAGGCAGGGCCACTGCCCTTGCGTTAGCAAAAGAAGGCGTGCATATTGCGGCATTTGATATTGCACAAACATTGCAATATCCCGGCTATGCGCTCGGTTCAGAGAATGAACTTCAAGCTCTGAAAAAGGAATGTGAATCGCTTGGAGTAAGCTGCCTGGCTTTTGCTGGTGATGTAAGAATAGATAACGACATTAATAAAGCCGTTACAAAAACCCTCGAAGAGCTAAAACGGATAGACATTCTTTTTAACAACGCGGGGATATGTGCTTACGGGTTTGCACATGAATTGACCGAACAGGAATGGGATGCAATGCTCGACATCAATTTAAAAGGTGCATGGCTGGTGGCACGCCGCATTATCCCTATTATGATCCAGCAACGATCCGGCGTTATCATCAATAACTCATCAATTGCTGGTCTTCGCGGTATGAACCGCTTAAGTCATTATGCTGCATCCAAATGGGGACTGACAGGTTTGACAAAATCATGGGCAATTGAACTGGCACCGCACCATATAAGAGTAGTATCTATCCACCCAACCGGAGTGAACACGCCAATGAATGATGGATTAGCCGCACTGGAGGGAGCAACCCCAAAAGAAATAGCAGAAAGAAGTGCGGGCAACCTTATCAATGTGCCCTGGGTGGAAGCAGAAGATGTTGCTAATGCCGTGCTCTTTCTTGCTTCTGATAAATCAAGATTCGTTACAGGCTCTCAATTTGTACTGGATGCCGGCCTGTTGACAAGGTAATTTCAATTTAAAATCACAATCATGAAAGTGATACTTATCAAAAGTCTTTGTCTCGCCACGTTTATGATGGCTGTCAATTACAGTTATGCCCAGGATAAAAGCAGCTATTTTACTATCGAAAATTATTACAAGGTAAAATGGGGTTATGCTGATGAATTTATCAATTTATGGAAAGTGAATCATTATCCTCTTTTGAAAAAGGCAATTGATAAAGGTGATATCATCAGTGTGGAAGCGGAAAGACCCAAGCTGCATAGTGGTGAAGACACCCGCTTCGATTTTAAAGTAACCATCATTTTCAAAAATGAAAAACTAGCCTTTGATCCGAATTTGACAAAGCAATATGAAAGACAAGTTTATCCCGATGCAGAGAAATTAAAGAAAGACGAACAACATCGGTTTGAATTATTAATTGCTCATTGGGATGTAATGATCGAGAAGATCGACTTGTGATGAATATGAAAGAGGATACGATTTATATCGATACGGAGTCTGCGACGAAAGAAAATGGTTCTTTTTTATCTGATCTATCCGAGGATATTTGGGCTATGTGTATCGGTGGCATTCTGATCATCACTATTGTTGTCATAGCTTTTATATTTAACGACTTTAATTTTGCAGGTCCAACTTATCAATGGTCGAATGGAGGCGACCTGTTGTCAAAAGTATTAACCGGGAATAATCTCCTGCTATTGGCGGCTATTGGTGTTGTCTTCCTCGTTCTTTCATCATTGGCGGTCGCGGCGTCCGGTGCAAGCACTAAAAAATATGCCGGCGGGTTTTGCATGATTTTTATCCTGGCCCTTATCTCATTGATCATAGCAGGAAACAATAGGATCAACTATTATGGAATAGAATATGTTGTTTTTGCATTGCTTATTGGTCTATTGTTGAACAATCTTTTTCGACTGCCTGCATGGATCACGGAGGCAGCACGATCAGAATTTTTTATTAAAACCGGGCTGATCATTCTTGGCACATCAATCTTATTTACCGATATATTGAAAGCCGGTTTACCAGGGTTACTTCAATCAGTACTGGTGGTTGTCGCAGTTTGGTTTTTTGCGTTGTGGTTAAGCTGGAAATTGAAAGTGGATGATGAGTTTGGCGTCATCCTGGCATCGGCGGTTTCTATTTGCGGTGTATCAGCAGCGATCGTAGCAAGCGGTGCCATCAAAGGTGATAAGAAAAAACTTTCCTATGTGACCACGTTGGTTCTTTTGGTAGCCATTCCCATGCTGATCGTATTGCCATGGATCATCAGGGAGTTCAACATCCCTGAAATTGTAGGCGGCGCGTGGTTAGGTGGGACTTTGGATACGACCGCATCTGTAACGGCTGCGTCCGAACAGGTGGGACCCGCAGCAACCAGGGCCGGGGTTATCGTTAAGTTTTCACAAAATGTATTGATTGGGATCGCAGCATTTTTGATAGCCGCCTGGTGGGTTCTGCGGAAAGCAGAAGCTAAAGATGGGCAAGAGAAACCGTCGCTAAGATTGATTTGGGAGCGATTTCCAAAATTTGTCCTTGGCTTTATTGCAGCATCATTGATATTTTCATTTTTGATTCCGTCCGGAACAGGCAGACAGGTCAGTGGTATCTTGAATAGCCTGCGTACTGTCTGGTTTGCCTTGGCATTTGTTTCAATCGGTTTGGAGGCGAGATTTACGGATCTGTTCAAGGTTCAGCAGGGGCGGCCAGCGATTGCGTTTGTCGGTGCCCAGGTATTTAATATCATCTGGACCTTACTTTGGGCTTACCTTTTATTTGGTGGGGTGCTGATACCTTCGCCGGATATAAATTAATTTAGATACGAATTTTTTAAATCACCCGGTAATGGAAAAGATTTATCTCAGCGATTCGGGACCAAAAGTATCTCCCGCAGTTTATGGTTTTTACAGGTGGACCGGCAATTATGTGAATGAAGATAAAATGGAGAAGATCGTAAACTTATGTCTTGAAATTGGCATCAATACATTTGATCACGGAGATACGTATGGGGATTACATGTGTGAAGAGGTTTTTGGAAATGTTTTGAAAAGAAGTGAAATAAAAAGA
>DASTIZ010000417.1:0-10976 GCA_035717045.1 Chitinophagaceae bacterium | reverse complement strand
TTTTCAATCCCGCAACAATGGGAACGGCAGGATAAAAACCTGGAATTTGAAGGTGCGTTGCAGGGAGATAGTTTGGTGGGAACCATTCTTCTTCCTGATGGAAGAAATGCTAAGTTCAGCGCGGTAAAGGCTCCTCCATTGATCCGTACAGCGCCACCTGTTTGGGGCAAACCTCTAAAGCTTTTTAACGGGAAAGATCTCACCGGCTGGCATGCATCGGGTGCTACCAATCAATGGCTGGTTGAAAACGGCATTTTAAAAAGTCCCAGACCAGGATCCAATTTGATTTCGGATGCCACATTTACCGATTTCAAACTGCATCTTGAATTCCGTTATCCTGTACATGGCAATAGTGGTGTTTATTTAAGGGGTCGCTATGAAGTGCAGATAAGTGATCAGTATCCGGAAACCCCGCCAAAAGACGTATTGGGTTCCATTTACGGTTTTATCAAGCCAAATCAACCGGTAACCACAAAGCCAAATGAATGGATTGCTTATGATATTACATTGATCGGTAGAAATGTAACGGTCGTTGTAAATGGAAAAACAATTATCAACAACCAGGAAATACCGGGAATTACGGGTGGGGCATTGGATAGCCACGAAGGTAGACCGGGACCTATCATGTTGCAGGGTGATCATGAACCTATTGAATTCAGGAGCATCATTATCACACCTTCGAAATGAACTTTATTTACTCGAGGGAAACGTTTCCGTCAATATATTTCAGGTTGTATTTGAACTGTGAAAGTCTCCAGCCTTTATCCGTGAGCTCTGCTTTCAGATCATAACTTCCAACAAAGCTCCTGACGTTTCCTTTTGTTGCAGATTTTTTATAATGAGTAGCGACTGCATAAGCGAATATATCAGCTTTGTCACCGGATACATCAATCAAGTAATGTCCCGCCTGGTGATGGATGGCGTCCAAACCAGCAAAGCCGTCTGCCCACATGTTGCATATATCTTTTGCATCAATGCTTTGTGGTTTATTGCCGCCGGCACTGCTCATATCAAACCAGATCTTTGGTTTAAATACTTCATCAATCAGGTGCTGCCATTGTTGTGCGTCACAATACATAAAAAGTTTATTGGCCAGTTCGGCCAACTCCATCTTATCGGAAACAACGTCGCGGTTCATCGCTGGAAAGTTTAATTTTCAATGGTGTATTCAATATCAAAATTAATCGTTATCCATTTTGTTTGACCTTGATGTATACAAGCTTTATATTTCTTCTGCCCGACTCCCGTTCATCGATTTCAAAAATGCGGAGACTCCGGATCAGCTGTAATAATTTTTCAAATCCATAATTCCGGGGATCGAAATCGGGACGTCTCTTCAACAACATGTTGCCAAGATCGCCCAAAAAGGCCCAGCCATTCTCATCGGCAATGTCATTGATGCTTGAGGTAATAAGATTAAGCAGGTTTTTATCGGTTTTACTGATTACTTTTTCTTTTTTTCGCAAGTCAGCCAGTTTGATCTGTTTGGCGCCAGCTTCAGGTTGTTCCAGTATCTCTATATAAATAAACTTATCGCAAGCGGCACGAAAGGGCGAAGGAGTTTTTTGTTCGCCCATTCCAAAAACTCTCATTCCCGCCTCACGCAGTCGTGTCGCCAGGCGGGTAAAATCACTGTCACTGCTCACCAGGCAAAAACCATCCACCCGGCCGGTATATAAGATATCCATCGCATCGATAATAAGTGCTGAATCCGATGAGTTTTTTCCCGTGGTATAACTGTATTGTTGCACGGGAGTGATAGCATGATCGAGCAAGACGGCCTTCCAGCCGGCAACATGTGGCTTTGTCCAGTCGGCATAGATCCGTTTGAATGTGGGTATTCCGTATTTGGCAATTTCTTCGAGTATTCCATTTATAAGACGGGGAGGCACATTGTCGGCATCAATCAAAACGGCCAGCCGAAGATCCTTTGGATTATCCATTTAAAAATTGATTTTAAGGAAAGATAATGATTAAACAAGGATTGCAAAGGGCATAATGTTTGGGGCAATCTTTGATCGCGATCAGTCTTGTCTTTTTTAAAAGGCTGAACAGTGATTATAAATTTTATAAATCTCAAACCGAGTCAAATGGAAAGAAAAACAAAACACCAGGGTACATCGCATCATGATACCGACGTGCAACACGAACTGGTTATACATAGAGTTCTGGATTTACCCGTAAGCAAGGTGTGGAAGGCTATTACGGAACCCGAAGAATTTAAAAAATGGTGGGGTCCTGAAGGCTTTACGTGTCCTTCAAGTGAAATGGACGCCAGAGTAGGTGGTAAATACCTGCACTGTATGAAAGGACCGGATGGAAAAGAGTATTGGTCAACCGGTACCGTGAAAGAATTGAAACCCGAAAAAAAATTAGTTATCACAGACAGTTTTTCCGACTCGAAGGGAAATATACAAAGTGCATCCGATCAAGGATTGCCTGGCGACTGGCCCAGGGAATTGCTAATTACTTTTGAACTGGAAGAAGCAGACGGCGCTACTAAACTGGTATTGCATCATGAAGGGATTCCGGAAGAAATGTATGAGGAGTGTAAGAAAGGATGGAACGAGTCATTTGATAAACTTGAAGAAAGTATAAAATAGTTGCAAAGTGTAGTCTAAGTATGAAAAGAGTTGCTTTTAATGGCAGCTCTTTTTTATATTCATTCCAAAAAAGAAATACATGCCAAAACTATTCATGTTATTGATCGGCGCCAGTCCACCGGGACGAAATATCGAACAGCATGATGTATTCTTTGGTATTGGAGAAACGATCAACGACCTGGCCGCTGATGTAATAGCATTTTGGCCCGGCGATAATAAATTGCACGTTGATGCGTGGCGGGAAGTGACAAGTGCCAATGGATATAAAATCGAAGTTGAGTTGAATAACCGCAACATTCAATCCACTCCCTACAAATTATTTTTCATTAATCTTGGCGGTTACAAGCAAAATGAATTTGAAGAATTTCATTATAAGATGGTGATCGCTGCCGTTGATAAAGTGGGGGCCGTCAAAATATCTAAAAAGACGGCTTTCTTCCGTCACACGGGTTTTAAAGGCGCTCCTGCACATATTGACGATAAATACGGTGTTGATGTGGATGATGTTTATGAGATACGTGATATTCTGCCCGCAACGGTTAAAGGAAAATATAAAATTCTCGTTACTCCGGATTCTTCGATTCCCGAAGATGAGATCCATCCTGGTTATTTCAGGCTCTCAATGTTTCAATAGCCATTCGTTCCGGCACCCGTCCGGAAATAGTTGTTGGTACTTGCAACCAAATAGTTTTGTTAATCGTTTATATTTTTTGTTTTTTGCACGAAAATTAAACCATGCGAGCCGCCTTTATCCTTCTGATTCTTACTGCGGTTGTGTTTCCCATTGAGGCCCAAAAAACACAGACACTAAAGCAAGTTTTGGAACTTAAAATGCCAAAAACGGAAGAAGATGAAATGGCCGGCACCAGGGGGGCAACCGTAGTGTGGCATCCCGTTCAAAAAAAATATTATGCAGTGTTTGCAGGCAATACTGACTTCCCTTTAGGAGTATTTGATGAAAAAGGTAAGCGACTTAGCCCCGATGACCAGATTGCAATGCTTGATACCCGCGGGCTTTGGTATGATCCTGCAAAAAAACTTATTACTGCGAATGGCTATAGTGATAATGGTTGGTTTACTTATAAGCTTGATGCGAAAGGATTACCCACTGATCTTGAACTGCTACATGACGGCATGCATCAACCGGGTGCACAAAGCGTGGGAACGTACCACCCCGCAAGCAAAAGAGTTTTGTTTTTGTATAATAGTACCGTATTCATGTATGACGGGTCCGGAGACAAACAAGATTCTCTTGTCATTAATTGGGGAATAAAAAAGTCCGCCGGTGCACAAGCCGGCGTATATGAGGATGAAGCATTTGAAGATTATAATTATACTACCGTTATTTATACAGGTTTAAAAGGCCAGGAGCTTGGATTCTTAAACATTTTTGAAAAACAAATTGAATTATATGATCTCCAAAGTGGATTTCTTACGAAAATAGTTCCGCTTCCTCCATCAGCAACTACAGAAGAGACGTTCAATTTTGCTTTCGCAAATGGGATCTATTGGTTGTTTGATGTAGAAAACAGAAAATGGGTGGGTTATAAATAACTATTATGGCGAACGGGGCCCGGCGACTGTTGGCTCCCGGAGGCTATCGGGATTCCTGGTTCTTTTTGCATCAAGGAAAAAGTAGAGAAACCTAATTTTCACCGCGAACCGCGTCTGAAAACGAATACAATCATCAATCATCAAATCCCGGTCTTTTGAACTCCATTGCTTTGGGAAATTCTTCCAAAGCCTTCTTCTTTAACTGGCTTAGGATAGAAAGTGCTTTTAATGCCACATCCTCTGAAGCCGGCATTACTTCATAAAGCTTTACCCATGCATTCATACTCCTTTCAATCGCGATGATTGCAATCTTGGCACTGCCATCACTGTCTTTTTGAAAACCGCTATCTTCTTCCCATCCTTCGCCTTCAATTTTTTCATGCAATGCTCTTTGCAACTTGGCATCAATAAAAAATAAATACCACCTTATGATCTCCTCGCACTCGCCAAGTCCCGCCATGGTGCGAAGTACGTCCTCTTTGGATGTGATACCCATGTGTACGTTCTTCACAAGCCCATTAGTTTTTTCCACGAGTTCTTTTGAAATCTCTTCTTTAAAGAATGGCATTGCTACCTTTCGGTATTGGTCACATAATTTCGTAAGCAGGTGGCTTTTAGTGGTAGTCTCTATGAACGATTCTCTCCTTTCATACTCCTCTTCTTCCTCCTCCGTCATTGGCTTATTCAGATCAATACCATATTCTTTGGCTGCTTTGTGCAACAATTCAATTGCCTTCTTAAAATTATCAGAAATGCTATCCCAGAAAGCTTTGTTATTAATATCCAATTGTTCGGATGAAAGCGTGCCTCTGCTTTCAAAATTCCGGCACCGGGTAGTAAATGGGCATCTTTCGCACCAGCGGTCACAATAGTTATAGATTCCGGAAATAAATTTTTGTTTCATTCACTTAAGGTAACGTTTTTTACAATGTAATGTCCGCACCACCATTGCCTTTTTGTCTTCTGCAGCTCGCTCAATGATCACATTCTATCATGTGAAAATGAGGAACGATTCTTGGGATGACTTCAAACGAATTAACTTGCACATCTATCCAAAATGCAGGAACGACTAACAACTACCGACTCAAAATATGGCTACCGCAACCCGACATCTCTCAACCTCCTTTGAGGGCAAAACCCAAAAAGCAAAAATCAGCAAGGAGAATCTGCGGCAGGCCCTGGTGCTTTTCAAATACTTAAGACCATACAAAGGCAAGTTCATTGCAGGTTTGATATGCATTGCGCTCTCTGCATTCACTACAGCCCTGTTTCCATTGTTTCTCGGAAAAATGATCGATGCAGCTTCGCCGGGCGCAGCATTACCGGGTATGGACACCGGGGCAAAATTCGGACTCGGATTAAAAAACATCCACTGGAGCTTAAATACAACATTATTGCTTATTTTTTGTCAGCTCACAATACAAACCTTCTTCTCATTTATGAGGGTGTACCTGCTCACGGCAGTAGGTGAAAGATCGTTAGCCGATATGCGCAAAGATGTTTACAGCAAGCTGCTTACGATGCCTATGAGTTTTTTTACAGAAAAAAGAGTGGGCGA
The DNA here is from genome assembly GCA_035717045.1 of Chitinophagaceae bacterium. Classification (GTDB taxonomy): domain Bacteria; phylum Bacteroidota; class Bacteroidia; order Chitinophagales; family Chitinophagaceae; genus VBAS01. Next base: position 5,261 of record DASTIZ010000417.1, on the reverse strand, counting down.
ACTCAGTAACCGTATCTCTTCCGATCTTTCCCAAATACAGGATGCCATCACATTTACACTTGCAGAATTTTTACGTGGCATCTTCACCCTTATTATCGGGTTGTTCTTCATATTCATCATCAGCGCAAAATTGGCGTTGATCATGCTGACCGTTGTTCCACTATTGGCAATCATTGCCGTAGTTTTTGGCAAAAGAATTCGCAAGATGGCCCGAAAGACACAGGATCAGCTTGCAGACAGCGGTACCATTGTACAGGAAACTTTTCATGGCATATCGATCGTGAAGGCATTCACCAGTGAATTTCATGAGGTGAGCCGTTATGTAAAAAGTTTGAAAGCTGTAGTGAACACGGCCATCAGCAATGCAAGATGGCGTGGAGCGTTCGTCGCATTCATGATCTTTACCTTATTTGGTGCCCTGGCATTTGTGGTGTGGAGCGGTGCCCGTATGGTGCAGACACCCGGCAGTGGGCTAACCATCGGGATGCTGATCACGTTTGTGGTATTCTCCATGTTCGTGGGTGGTACCTTCGCGGGCTTTGCAGATATGTTCTCTCAACTACAAAAAACATTGGGGGCCACACAAAGCGTAAGGGAAATCTTACGCAGCGATGGGGAAGCGATAGAATTAAAAGATATTGATGTGAAACCCGAATACATGCTGAAAGGTAATGTCAGGTTCGAACATGTGGCGTTTAGCTATCCCAGTCGCAAAGATGTACCGGTGTTAAAAGATCTTTCTTTATCGGCATGCAATGGTGAACAGATCGCAATCGTAGGACCAAGTGGTGCCGGCAAGTCAACTCTCGCTTCAATGCTGCTGCACTTTTATGAACCCGACAGCGGTACATTATATTTCGACGAAAGACCAGCGCGTGAATTTCCAATTTCACAATTGAGACGCCAGATGGCTTTTGTGCCGCAGGAAGTAATCTTGTTTGGCGGCAGCATCCGTGAAAACATTGCTTATGGTAAACCGAATGCAACGGATGAAGAAATTATCGCGGCAGCAAAAACCGCCAATGCCCATGTGTTTGTTGAAAGGTTCCCCGAAAAATATGATACCATCGTGGGGGAACGCGGAATAAAGCTGAGCGGTGGTCAGCGTCAGCGGATCGCCATTGCCCGTGCGATATTAAAAGATCCGGCCATCTTGATTTTGGACGAAGCAACTTCATCATTGGATAGCGAAAGTGAGTTGCTGGTACAGGATGCTTTAGACAACCTGATGAAAGGACGTACGTCATTTGTTATTGCACACAGGCTGTCCACTATCCGCAATGCAGATAAGATCGTGCTGATCGACAAAGGCATTGTTAGTGAAGCAGGCACTCATGCGCAGCTCATGCAACACAATGGTCTTTACCGCAAGCTCAATGATATGCAATTTGATTTTGGAATGGTAACACAGTCCCCTACAGTAGAAGACGTAAAAGAGTAGTTCGTCAATGGTGCATGGTCAATGTAAATAACTAATAGTGTTTACCTAATTAACCAATGGGTCATTAACGAATTCAAATTCACTACTCACTCTTCACTACACTTGCGTCTTTCAAAAAAGGTTTTAGCAGATCAATAGGCACAGGGAAAATCGTCGTTGAATTTTTTTCAGTGGCAATTTCTCTTAATGTTTGCAGGTAACGCAGCGTGATGGCGCTTGGTTGAGTGGCCAGCACCTCCGCAGCTTCTGCGAGCTTTTGTGATGCCTGGAATTCGCCTTCAGCAGCGATTATTTTACTGCGCCGTTCTCTTTCGGCTTCTGCTTGCTTCGCCATGGCTCTTTGCATTTCCTGTGGCAGATCGATTTGCTTCACTTCAACATTGGTCACTTTCACACCCCAGGGCTCCGTTTGAGCATCAATGATCTGTTGCAGTTTATGATTGATCTTTTCACGTTGTGAAAGCAGATCATCTAATTCGGACTGACCCAGCACGCTTCGCAGGGTTGTTTGTGATATCTGGGAAGTAGCCGCCAAAAAATTTTCTACCTGCACGATTGCATGCTGCGGCTCAATAACCCGGAAATAAACTACCGCATTTACTTTAATAGAGACATTATCCTGAGTGATGACATCCTGCGGCGGTACATCAAGCACAACAGTGCGCAGGCTCACTTTTACCATACGGTCAATGACTGGTATTAATAAAATAAGGCCCGGCCCTTTAATGCCACTGCCGCCGATCAGGCGACCCAGGCGGAAGATCACTCCCCGTTCATACTCACGCAGCACCTTTACTGCACTTGAAAGAATAATAATGGCAAATAAGATTATGACCGCGGTTATAGTTGGAAACTGTTGCATAAAAAAATTTTTATTCGTTTGTTATAGGCTCGACATATAGTTTTAAATTCTTCATTTGCCTTACGATTATTTTTTCTCCCTTGCTGATCATTCCTACCAGCGATTCAGCATTCCATATTTCACCCCGCACCATAACGGTACCTGATGGCTCAAGCGTGGTAAGCGCTTCACCTTTCTCGCCAATCAATCCCTCTATGCCGGTTACTCCTTTACGTCTTTGCGCTTTGATACCCAGGCCAAGAACAAATACAAAAAAAAGTGCTGATACGGCAGTTGCCGAAATAATAACCGTGCGTGAAATTCTGACCATGTCCAGTGAAGAGTCTTTGATCAGCATCATGGATCCAAACAATAGCGAAATGATACCCCCGATTGTAAGCAAGCCATGACTCACCACCTTTATTTCCAGTAAAAAAAGTATGATGGCAAAAACGATCAGGGCAACTCCTGCGTAATTGATCGGCAGCGCATGCATGGAATACAGGGCAAGTACCAGCGCAATCACGCCAACAATGCCGGGAAGGATGACACCGGGATTGTATAGCTCAAACAATAAACCATAAAGACCAAGCAGGAAAAGAATATAAGCAATATTCGGGTCGCTGATGATATCCAGTATTTTCTCCCATAAGTTCATCTCATGTTCTTTCACCGTTGCGGGCACAGTGGCAAGAGTTTTTATCCCATCAGTTACCGTTATTTGCTTGTCATTGATCATTTCCAGCAATTCCTTTTCGTTTTTGGCGATCAGGTCAATCACGGAATCTTCCAATGCTTCAGTTTCTGAGTAAGAAAAACTTTTTCGCACCGCCCTTTCGGCCCACTCAATATTGCGATGTCGTTTCTCGGCAATGGTCCTGATAAAGGCAGCTGCATCATTAGTGGCTTTTTCATTCATGGTGCTATCCATCTGTTGCTGCAGTGTTACCGGGTGTGCAGCGCCGATATTAGTACCTGGCGCCATGGCTGCAATATGAGCTGCCAGGGTAATAAAAACACCGGCCGAACCTGCATGAGCACCACCGGGTGAAACATAAACAACAACTGGTATTGGCGATCCAAGTATATCACTTACGATAGCCCTGGTAGATTTGAGCAACCCTCCGGGTGTATTAAGATGAATGATAAGGCATTCGGCTTTTTCCTTTATCGCTTTTCTAATTCCCCCATGAATAAAATCCGCAGAGGCAGGATTGATTGTACCATCAATCTTCATCGTAATTACTGTCTGGGATTCAGCAACAGCGGGAAATAAAAAAACTAAAAGGCAATATGATAGAAAACGCCTCATAAGAGAAAGCAATAAAGTCCTTCCTGTAATTTACTTAATTCCACCTGAACTGTTTATTATATTTATTTTAAGAAGCTCGTTATCAAAAACGGGAGAACGATGAGGATAGAGTGCTGAAGAGATAATAGAGTAGGACCACAGCAAAATATCAAACAGACCTCCGGTCAAAAAACTGCGATCTCGTTCTGCCTGGTTTGCCTCTGCCCGGGTAAAAATTATTCTGAAGATTGGGTATGGATGATTTTGTCCGAACCCAGGCAAATAATACACAATCGGATGATAAAGGTCAATCTCACCGTTTTGAGGCATTCTGTTTGCTATATTTGAACGGCAAGAAATGCGGACCCCTCACATATCAGCAGGAAAGAATGTGCTGACTTAAAGCGGCAGGAATGAACGAGAATGAAGTAAATATATCAGCGGAAATTGATCCAAAATTGGCTAATTCAGCAGTTCAAAAAGCTGTCCTGCAGGCGGCGCAATTGCTTAACAATGGCGAGTCGAAGGATAAAATATTTGCCTGCCTGGTCCGTGGTGCAGAAGCAATTGCACCGCCAGGATCCGTTAGTTCAATTCTCCTATTGGATAAAGACGGTTTATTACGAAATGGATCTTCTCCCAATCTGCCTTTTGATTATTTATCCGCCATTGATGGGTTGAAACCCGATCCATGGGTAGGCACCTGTGCATCTGCGGCAGCAACTGGATCAGTAGTTATTACTATTGATTTTAAATCCGATGATAAATGGGGAGAGTTACGTCATTTGCCGCTGGCCCTGGGATTTGTCGGTGCCTGGAGCATGCCTATAAAAAATAAAGATGGAAAAGTGTTGGGCACATTTGGTACTTACTTCAGACAAAACCGCAAACCTTCCAAAGAAGAATTGATCGGTGTAAAACAACTTGCAGAAATGGCGGCAGCGGTACTAACGAGTTAATATTATTAATTGCGAATATTCAGTTACTTGCCGGGTCCGGTAACCCATATGGTTTTACATTGAAATCATATTTTTTTAGATCTTCGGATTGTGCGAACTTTTCCTAAACCATTACGAAAGAATCTTTCATCTTAACCTGTAAACTTGTTTTATGAGTCAGCCGATTGCTGCTTTGCATCTAAAGCGCTGCACCATTCTTTTAGTTCTCCTGATCCTGTTTAGTGTAGGAATGCAGAGTTGCTACCACTACAGGGTCATCAATACTAAAAATGATCCGGCAACCGAATACAGGGATACAGTGATGCGCTCCTTTTTATGGGGATTAATCAACAAACCGCAGAATTTCCAGGTAAAAAATTGTACCGATAGCTGTGCCGCTATCGATGAGGTGGTCTTTTCAAAAAATTTCGGCCAGTCATTGGTGTCGTTTATCACATTGGGCATTGTGTCATCAGTAAAGGTGGAATGGAAATGTCACAAGCCGTGTCAGCGAACAATTGATGGACTATAATTCTTTCACGCCAATATTTGCTATATGTCACAGCCGCAAATACGACCCACGAATGCGACTGAATGGATCAACCGCCATGAAACGTTTATATACCCGGTGGATAATTTATTTGATCTTATCAACGGCAACACCGGCAATGGCTTTGATGATTACAATGCCATGACCGGGGCAATACAGGCATTGCTTGGTAGAGCAATTGCTGAAAATAAAACAGTCAG
>DASTIZ010000416.1:0-6172 GCA_035717045.1 Chitinophagaceae bacterium | reverse complement strand
AAAAACACAAAACTTGTGACAACATTAACGGGGTAGAACCCTCTGTTAGCGCATCAAAACGGTTTCTTGGTCTTTTCGGTCGTTTGAGACAGTATGAAAGCAAATATGTCTGCCTTTGCTCTCATATCCTGCTCTTTGCTCAGTATAAATCCGTGTCCTCCTTCCATGTCGATCCTGAACAAAACGGGTTTACCCGAAGCGGTCGCTTCCTGTAATCTTGCCGCAAACTTTCCCGGCTGCCATAAAATTACCCTGGGATCATTTAACCCGGCAGTCACTAATGTGGCCGGATATTTAACTCCATCTTTGATGTGAATATAACTATCCATTTCAAAAAGGTTGCTGAAATCATTTTTGTCTTTGATCGTCCCAAACTCGGGTATATGATTCGGTCCGTTGGGTGTAAATTCAAAACGCAGGGTATTCATCACTCCCACCTGTGGAATTGCGACCGCAAAAAGATCGGGTCGCTCGGTCATTGCTCTTCCGGCAAGAATGCCACCGGCACTCGCCCCCATAATAGCCATTTTTGAAGGTTGTGTATAACCTTGTTTCACCAGCCATTCAGCACAGGCAATCGCATCTTTCCAGGTATTCGGTTTGGTTGATTTAAAACCGCCAAGTCGCCACTCTTCACCCAACTCTCCACCACCGCGCACATGGGCAATCGCTTTTATCACATCGTGTTTTGCCAGAATCGAAAGAGTAGGATCAAAAATGGCCGGCTCAATAAAGCCATAGTTTCCATAACCATAAACGATCAATGGATGGCTGCCATCTTTTTTTATCCCTTTTGGCTTGATGATAGTTAACGGCACTTTTACTCCATCGTGTGATGGCACATAAGCAATCTCCACGTCGATATTATCAATGCCTTCGACCATTGGTGTCAGCCATAAACCCGGCTCAACAACTGAACCCTTCTTTTCGTCAAGATCATAGATCACGGACGGATGTGCTCTCGAGGTAGTAAAAATTTTGATCGCCGATTTTACCGGTGAAATCGAATAAGGCACTAGCGTTTCTGCCATCGGCAGCTTTATTTTTTCCCGTTTAAAATCTTTCAGATTTACCCGGTATAGATCTTGTTCAATACCAGAAGATTCGACATAGTAAAGATTATCTTTTGTTACGGCCGGGGGAAATAATCTGGAAATCACTCCCTTTGTTGCATCGGCGATTACCCTGGCCCTTGACCAATCCGGACTGGCAGCAGAGGTTAATAGGATGCGTCCTTTTTTATTGTCCTTTACACTAAGGCCAAACGCTTTATCACCCTGCACTTCATAAAAAATCACCTGGTCTTCTTTTTTTATGAATGGATACCATTTCAATTCATTACCTGTTTTTTCGAACCGGGATATATAAACATCATTGAATTGCTCGGAACCTGCGATATGACCAATAATATATTGGGCATTCTCGTGTGGCACGATAATCAACGGAAAATTTGCAGAATCAGGCACGAGATCCTTGTTCTTTTTGTGAGAGAGAACAATCATATCAGAAGAGGGATGTTCACCAATCACGTGTTTTTTTGCTTCGACATTTGAAAGAAAGCCCTTGTTGGTCACATCGACAAAGGGAAACTGAAAGTAAAAGAATGATCGATTATCGATCCACGACGGGGGATCCCAAACCCGCTCGACACTATCAACTATTTTCTGCTGTTGCCTGTCAAGAATAAAGAGGCGTCCGACTTCGTTGCCTTGCTGAGCAATGATCACCGCGATTTTTGAACCATCAGCATTTACTTCAAATCCGCTGATGACATTCATTTTACCGGTACTATTATTTTTATTCGGATCGAAAATCAATATATCGTTGCCTTTTCCGGGCTTATGATATAGTTTCCCAATTTGTTCATCGGCCATTGTCTTCACGTAATAAATATCGTTGCCAATGTAAGCGGGTAACAAGCTCGGGCTAACGGTTATTTTATAACTAAATTTCTTATCGAGCTCTTTTAATTCGTCATAGATCGCCTGACGAAATGGGAGTTTACTTAATTGTTGTTCGGTATAAGCCGCCTGTGCTTTATACCAGTTCAATACGGTTGAGTCGTCCAGATTTTCCAGATTGCGATAGCGGTCAGTAACTTCTTTGCCAAAGAAATTTTCCGTTACAGGAATCGAAGGAGCTTTTGGAGGCTGTGCGTTCAAAAGCAGGTTAACAAGCAATGAAACTGTAAGACAGTTTAGAGAAATGATTGCTTTCATAAAAATGAGGTTTAGCTTATGAAAGAATGTATGTTTAAGACCGGGAAGGATTATTTGATGATACTCTTACGCAGAAAAAAAGATGGGACTAAAAGGTACGATTTTCCGTGGATATAATTAGAGATCGTACAAATGAGCAGGAGATCAGATTGAAATTTTAATAAGAACCGAAGTGTAAACTATCACCTCAATCCAAAATCGAAAATCCAAAATCTAACGCTCCCTTAAGAAACATTCTCCAGTAAAATTGCGGAAGCACCCCCTCCTCCATTACATATTCCCGCCATTCCATACCGGCCTTTATTCGTTTGCAGAATATTTGAAAGAGTAACTGTTATCCTTGCGCCGCTGCAACCGATCGGGTGACCGAGCGCTACTGCTCCGCCCCATACATTCAGTTTCTCCATTGGTATCTCCATTTGTTTGGCATTGATGATGCCAACACAACTAAATGCTTCATTGATCTCGGCAAAAGCAATATCCTTTATTTTTAGGTTGGCTTTATCTAATGCCCTGTTCATGGCGATCACCGGCGTAGTCGTAAACCATTCAGGTGCCTGGCTCGCATCGGCAAATGAAACAATACGGGCAATTGGTTTTAATCCCAACTCTTTCATTTTTTCTTCACTCACTAACACGACTGCTGCCGCACCGTCATTGATCTTTGAAGCATTGGCAGCGGTAATGGTTCCATCTTTTGTAAATGCCGGTTTAAGGGAAGGCATTTTTTCAAAATTCGCTTTCTTGTATTCTTCATCTTCTTTGACCGTAACGGCCGTCTTGCCTCCTATCTCAACCGGTACCACTTCTTTGCTGAAATAACAATTTTTCCACGCATTGGCTGCGCGGGTATAACTTTCTTTGGCAAATGCATCCTGGTCTTCTCGCGTGATATTAAAAGTGCTGCTGCAAAGCTCACCGGCATTACCCATATGATAATCTTTATATGGATCCCATAAGCCATCTTTCAAAATACCATCCACGATATTTCCGTTACCAAGTCGATAACCCGTTCGGGCCTTATCGAGATAATAAGGAATATTACTCATGCTTTCCATCCCCCCGGCAACAACAATAGCATTGTCGCCATTGAGTATTGTCTGAGCGGCAAGCATGATGCTCTTCATACCACTGGCGCAAACTTTATTTACCGTTGTACAGGGTACATTGGTTGGGATGCCGGCATAGATGCTTGCCTGTTGAGCAGGCGCCTGTCCAATGCCCGCACTGACCACATTTCCAATAAAAACTTCCTGCACTTGTTCAGGTTTTACACCCGCCCGGTTCAATGCCTCTTTGATGGCCGTTGCACCCAATTGGGGAGCAGTCACTGATGATAACACACCGCCTAAACTGCCAATTGGCGTTCTCGCCAACCCAACGATATATACTGATTTTGACATATGATGAATTTAAAAATTAAGAGTTTTAAGCCAATCATTGAATTCAATGATCAAATCCTCCTCTTTGGGGGGCTTTGGAAAACCACTGCTCTTAGAATAATTCCGGGGGGCAAAGATAACGATTGTTAGCTGCCTTACCGTCTGACCTCTGAATCTGGTACGTTTTTCGAGGCAGTCTTATTGAATAAGCTCGTCTTCCCAACCTGTGAAATCTTTGGCTCTCAAAAAAGGTATTGTGAACTCATATCCAGGGATGCTTGCTTATTCAAACATTTTATGCACTCATGGGTCGTCAGTGTCGTCACTATCTACATTCAAAACCCATAAGACATTAAAATAACAAACATTGACCTTCCAAAAAATCAGGCAGCTAAACTGCCCGAGTCTTTACTATGTACGAAGTAAAAATGAAACCGGCCCGCATTGAAGTAATGCGTTTTCTGGCCCAAAAAATTGATAGTATCATCGCTGAATTCCTAAAAAAGATCGATACGATCTGGCAACCTGCCGATTATTTACCGGATAGCACGAATAAAGATTTTACAAAAGATATAAAGGAGCTGCAAGACGAATGCAGGGATCTCCCCTACGATTATCTCGCTGTTCTTGTTGGCGATACTATTACGGAAGAAGCTTTGCCTACCTATGAAAGCTGGCTGATGGATGTAGAAGGCATTACAAAATCGGAACCGGAGGGCTGGAGCAAATGGATACGGATGTGGAGCGCAGAAGAGAACCGGCATGGCGACCTTTTGAATAAATTTTTGTATTTGTCCGGCCGCATTAATATGCGGGAGATGGAAATAAGTACCCATTATTTGATTGCTGATGGTTTTGATAACGGTGCAGCAACAGATCCTTACAAAAATTTTGTATATACTTCTTTCCAGGAACTGGCCACCAATATTTCACATCGCCGCACGGCTACGCTGGCAAAAAAACATGGCAGTAACCAACTCTCAACGATATGTGGTGTGATTGCTGCTGATGAAGCCCGACATGCAAAAGCCTATAAAAGTTTTGTGGCAAAAATTTTTGAGATCGATGCCAGTGAAATGATGCTGGCTTTTGAGGACATGATGCGTAAGCGAATTGCCATGCCTGCACATTTCCTTCGCCAGGCAGGAGAATCCATCGGAAAATCCTTTGTTCACTTCAGTGATGCCGCCCAGCGGTTAGGTGTGTATACGAGTCTTGATTATACCCATATATTAGAATCATTGATCAAGGAATGGGATATTGCAAACATCAGCAGCCTGAATGGTAAAGCCGAAGCTGCCCGTGATTATTTAATGAGTCTTCCGGAACGATTCAAAAGAATTTCAGAACGTGGCTTAAAGGCTCCGGTGGAATATCAATTTAGTTGGATTAGGTGATGATCGAAGTCCACTGGCCGGACCCGATTTTACCGATCACCAGGAAGGATAAGGACGTCTGGTACAATTCTCCATTATTGCCTACTGAAAACAATATCCTTTACCGCGGGTTCAAAAGGAATTTGAAAGGATTGCAGCACCCCGTTATTAAACTTGAATACAACCGGTCCCACTCCATTGGGAAAAATTCCTTCTTCCCACCAGTGATGACTTGAAAAACGATGCCCGCCTCTCGGGATCAATAATAGTTTCAGGTTATTGTACGTAAGCACCAGCGCTTTTTTATGCATCCCGATTTTGATTTCCCCATAGCCGGGATTAGTGAAGTGGCCGCTATATTTTTGTAGTGAAAAAAAGGGTTTTGTACGGATCGTGTCAACATTAACAAGGGGTGGCCTTTTTTGGCCAGCCTGGTACTTCTTCCTCATTTCAAACATGACCGAATTTTTATCCCGAACCGGCAGGTTAAATGCGAGGTCGGCAACAAAGTCCGGTACAAGACGTATCAATGGTGAATTATTCTGATTGGTAAGCACCACGATCCCCAAACTATCAAATGGAAAGAAAGTAAGAGTAGAAGAAAAACCATCAATATTTCCGTTATGATGTGCTTTATAGTGTCCTCGATAGGACGACAGGAACCAGCACAAACCAACATTGTTGAAATGCTCATCAGGAAACTGATCATTTAGCCCGTCATGAACCATGAAATGCGATTTTACAGATCTCCTGGCAAAGCCGGGCGAAAGTATTTGTTTGTTCTTAAATGTCCCTCCGTTGATCCACATTTGTAAATAATGAGCCAGGTCGCTGGCAGTTGAATTAACCGAACCAGCACCGAGCAGGTCATCCATCTGGTTGGTAGCTTTGACATTGAAAGAATCGTTGAATTCATAGGCAAGTGCTGCATTGTCCAACCGGGAAGCGCGTGAAGCATAATTGCTGTACGTGTTGTTCATTTCCAGGGGTTGGAATAATTTTTTAGCGACTAGATCATTCCAGGTTGTATTATATAATTTACCGCTGAGCACACTTAATGCGAAGAACATAAAATTACTGTACTGGAATTGTGTACGTAGCGGAGCAAACGTTTCCTGGTGTTTAATTCTTTTTAAATAAACATCTTCCGGGAAGTTTGTATTAAATGTCCATGCCCAGTCATGCCCTGCTGATC
>DASTIZ010000415.1:0-6639 GCA_035717045.1 Chitinophagaceae bacterium | reverse complement strand
CGAGACTAATCTTAATTTTCCAGGCAACTCTTCTTTTATATGTTCCTTTGTGTAACGTTTGGTTTTATCATTATAGGAAAATAAAGCATTACCGTCACCGGAAAATCCATCATTTACTTTTACGACGGCTCTTTTTATGGCACCGTCTTGTTTTTTTAATTCTGCCAGTGCCCCGGCAATCTCCCGTTCAGAATAGAGGTCTTCAAAACCCGGAGGCACATTCAGTCCGCATTCGCGGAAGATCTTCCGGCCATTACTTTTATTACCAAGTTCAAACAGATCAGGGTCGCAGCCGAAAATCGGTAGCTGGAGCTTAACAGCGAGTGTTCTTTCCAGCGGGGTCACATTAAAACAGGCCATATGTGCCTCATGATCGGGTAGTATGGTTTCCCTGATCCGCTGAATCAACCTGGGTCGTTCCAATATTTTTTCCGTCAGCGATTTAGAGGAAGAATCATAGCAACTCAGTAAAGTGAGTCGTTGTTTGGCATGATGACCCGTAATACCCGGCAACAAGTGAAGATAATAATCGATAATAACCGGGTCAACCGTTTCACTGGTAACGTATATAACATTCGTTCTTGGATTGCGAAGCAACAACAACATGCAAAGCAATCTTTCTTCATAATGATTGATACCACTTATTTTGGACAGTATTTCCTCGTCCATAGTAAGCGAGGGAATAACAACCACGGTACACGGTGCCAGCTTGTCCGAAAAAACAAGATCGAAATGACTGCGAAGTCTTTCCTGGAGTTTTTTAAATTCCTGTTTTTCCTGCTTTGATCCCCGGGAGAGAAAACCAGGCTGATCATTTCTGCCAACAGGTTTCTTTGTCTTCTTCACTACAGGCGTTTGCATAAAATAGTTTTTGGATCAAGCAATTATTATGGAAGAATTGATCAAAAGTGAACCCGGGTATGCCTCAGGCTTCCTGTCCCGTCCATACTGCGCCACCAATGCTGCTTCTCTTAGCGCCGGTATCGGAAGATAAAAAATTATATTCTTCCCGCCAGCGAAGAATGCCCATAAAAGCTATACAGGCGGATTTATTAACTTCATCGATGTGGCTGTTATCCATTCCGAGCTTTTCCGCACAGCTCTTATAAAATTCACCATTGCCCCCAAACTCTCTGTCCACATCTGGAAGGTTAGTGATCACAGGTAAACCCGTAATTGCGGCTATGGAAGGCCCGCTAATTATTGGTTCCACCAATTCCGCATGCACAGTGATAAGGGATACCTGGTATTGAAGACCATTCTCTTCGATAAACCCTTGTATGAATTCACTCCTGGTCGATTTTGGATATGCTTTATCTTTCTTTAATTCAAAACTCCATCTGCCGGCATTCTCATGAAACTCGCTAAAAGTAACGACGAGAGAGGATGAAGTATATAAGATCCCAATAGCGCGGTATACCATTTTGATTTTAGTCCCGATAACCATCGGGAGCGGATTTTGTTTTAGATTTGTTTGGGAGCACGGGCCTGCCGCAGCAAAAATCCGAAATCTAAAATCAATAATCTAAAACCAGAACCGTGGTAGTAAATCTAAGCGAACAACATTCTCTTGTCAGCAATTGGATAAGCGAATTGCGTGATATAAGTATTCAACAGGACAGGCAGCGTTTTCGTCATAACCTGGAACGTATTGCAGAAGCTACCGCTTATGAAATAAGTAAGGTACTACCCTTTTCGGAGGTAGAAGTCGAAACCCCGCTTGGCACAGCCACCGCTAAGATCATAAAAGATCAACCGGTGCTGGCCACCATACTTCGTGCCGGCATACCTATGCACAACGGTTTGTTGAATTACTTTGATAAAGCTGATAATGCCTTTATTGCGGCTTACCGCAAACATGAAAAAGACGGTTCTTTTGAGATCAGCCTCGAATACATGAGCTGCCCTGACCTCGAGAACAGGATCGTGGTTATCTCTGATCCCATGCTGGCAACCGGCGCTTCAATGGTAAAAACCATTCATTTCCTAAAGGAAGAGGGCCCGCCAAAAGAGATACACGTGGTCTGTGCTATTGCATGCACTGTTGGCATTGAATATGTCAAAAGAGAAGCTCCGGCGACCACCATCTGGTGCGGAGATATTGACGAAGAATTGACAGCAAAAGGTTATATCGTACCTGGCCTCGGGGATGCCGGTGACCTGGCTTATGGATTAAAAGCTCAGAACTGATCGGTGGTAATAAGGTATGCGAAAAACTCAAGCCCACGGTTTAAACTCAAGCCCACGGTTTAAACTCAAGCGCACGATTTAAACCGTGGGCTAGAGTTTAAATGAACCGTATCGTAAGCAGCAAAATTCGAGTTCCACAGGTCTATGAAATAATGTACATTTACTCTTGTATAACCTGCAAATGAAAAAATTCCTTGGACTACTTACCCTATTGGGGATTATCTGTGTGTCGCAAGCGCAGGATCCTAATTTCTCACAATTCTTTGCATCACCCCTTACATTGAACCCAGCCCTTACGGGGAAGTTTGATGGTATATTCCGCGTAGCAGGTAATTACAGGAATCAATGGCCTTCGATCAACAATGCTTTCGTGACCAAAACCGCTTCCGCAGATTTTCATTTGTTGAAAGGGTATCTGTCTGATATTGATCGTTGGGGGATTGGCGGATTATTCATGAGTGATCAAAATGGCAACGGAGCTTTAACAACCAATCAATTTTCCCTTTCCACTGCTTATCATAAAGGACTTGACGAAGATGGTTATCACCAGATCGGTGTTGGTTTCCAGGGAACCTATACAGATAAAAGACTGGATGTCTACAAGCTCGATTTTGAAGATGAGTTGACAGCACTTGGATTTACGGGTACTACCAGTGAGATCTTTCCCCAAAGTAATTTGCAGGTAAGCTATGTTGATATTAATGCCGGTATTTTATACAATGGCAGTACAAATGGTTACAATAATTTCTACGTCGGCGCTTCCATGTACCATATCAACCGTCCGAAGGAAACTTTCCAGGGCGGCCAGTTTTATTTGAATTCCAGGACAACCTTGCAGGGTGGTGGGCGACTGCCGACAAATCAATACAATGCTATTCATTTTAGCGCCAATTATAGTTTCCAGGCCAATGCCAATAACCTGATGTTTGGCGGTGCTTATGCATTAAACCTGAATTATGACGAGGAAACCCCGGTAAATGTGTATATGGGTGCATGGGCAAGGTTTAATAATGTTACTGATGCGCTTATCCCTTATGTTGGTTTGGAATTTGGCGATGTTCATATTGGTGCTACTTATGACGTAAACATCTCAAGCTTACAACCTGCATCAAACTCCCGTGGTGGTTTAGAACTTTCACTTATTTATATTAAGAAACCTGTTGACAGGAGTTTAAAGAAACTGAACTGTCCCAAGTTTTAAAGGCCCCTCTATCTCCCCGATGGGAGACTTACAACGAACACAACGTGCTGATTATAAATAAACACTTCTTTGTGTACGTGGTGTGTTCGCAGTGTCCTTCGTGGCAGTTATTTACTTTTGTGAGAATCACTTTTTGATTTGCAACAAAAGTTTTTATCTTGTAGCAAATTCAATCCCATGAAAAATGCAACCGTCCTTTTTCTGCTCATTTTATTTTTCCATTGCGCAAAATCACAGGAAGAAATTGGATACAACACCAATGATATCGGAGGAGAATTTCAATGGCATCCTTCTGGCACAATAACCTCATTGCATGTCGCTTTTAATGCAAAAATGCATCATTCGGTGCTTGTGCGTCTTGGTTATAATCAGATTAACCGTGATGATGACAGTGACAAAAAGATTGAAAAAGGAAGCGGGTGGGGTGGCACTATCGGCTATCGTTATTATTTTAGATTACTTCCCCATAAGTTCTTTGTCGGCGCAAGAGCGGGCCTGTGGAGAAAGAAAATTGACTGGGCACAGGATTTACAAACCGGTGAAACTACGACATGGACAATTCAACCAACATTCGAAATCGGATATACCTTTATTATCAATGACTGGGCCTTCATCACACCATCTATTTCCAACGGGGTGGAAATAAATATGGAAACCGAAGGTGAAGAAGTTGGCCAGGGATTCATCACATTGATTGGTATCAGTGCCGGCTTCAGGATTTTCAACTTACATAATTAGGGGCAGTAAAAACCAGCAAAACAAAGTGATCAATATTATGGCAACGAGATTCATCACGAATCCGGCTTTCATCATTTCCTTAATTTTTATGTGACCACTGGCAAATGCAATGGCATTGGGGGGAGTACCCATTGGCATCATACTGGCGCAACTTGCAGCGAGTGTTGTGGCCATGCCAAGTATTAATGGGTTCATTCCAACTGCCTCCGCAAGACTACAGACCACCGGAGCAAAAACAGTAACCTGTGCAATATTGCTCATCACTTCACTGATAAAAACAGTCAAAATTGTCACCATAAGTATTAATGTAAACCCGCCACCAGCAAAGAGTGATAACCATTCTCCCAATTGTTTTATCACTCCCACTCTCTGCAATCCTGCTGCCAATGCCAGTCCACCTCCGAATAACAATAAAATACCCCATGCCATTCTCTTTGTATCGGCCCACTCAAGCAGTCCCCCCTGCAAATCATGCTCATCGCTCTTGCTTAAACTGGCGGTCTCTCTGAGAGAACCTGCCGGACATATGAACAAGGCGATAGCGCATAATAAGGCGATCATTGTGTCATTTAATACTACATATTTCTGCAGTTTGTTGATTGGGTCTGCCAATATCCATAACAAGGCAGTCGTAATAAAGATTGTCAATACTCTTTTCTCAGCAACAGACATAGGGCCAAGTGACCGATACTCTTCATTAATAAAGTTTCGCGCAGCTTCACCCGAACGGATGTGGTTACGGAAAAGAATTTTTGTAAGCACCACGTATAAAGAAAGCAAGAGAATAATTGCAACAGGCATACATAACATCATCCACTCGAGGAAAGTGATGGGCGAATACCTGCCTGCATAATACCCGGCGAACCAGGTATTCGGAGGAGTACCGATTTTTGTCGCAACACCTCCAAAATTGGATGCATATGCAATCGATAACATCATCGCAAGACTGAAATGTTTCATATTGCCTTTACCTTCGGTATTGTCCTTCATCACGTGGATCACCGATAATGCGATCGGGAACATCATCATGGTAGTAGCAGTATTGCTGATCCACATACTTATAAAGCCTGTAGCAAGAATAAATCCTAATACAATACGATCCCCGCTCGTACCCGTAATTCGTACTATACCCAATGCAATTCGTCGATGGAGGTTCCACTTTTCAATAGCAAGCCCTAACATAAAGCCCCCTAAAAAAAGAAATATGATCTGATCACCATAACTCACGGCAACAGTTGAAAGGTCAGATATTCCCAGCAACGGGAACAGGACCAGCGGAAGCATGGCCACTACCGGCATTGGTAACGCCTCTGACACCCACCAGGTGATCATTAGCACAGCAATGGATAAGACGATAGCAGCACGGTCAGAAACTCCGAATGGATTTACAAAATAAACAAACAACGCAATGGCAATACCAGCAACCAGTGAAATGAGGCGGAGTTGTTGCTTAGATAAGTTCTTCAATCAACATTTTTTTTGGAAGATAAGGGAAAAGTCCAATTCGTCATAAAGGTCATATAGGTCTTATGCGTCAAAGGGGTAATTCAGAAGAGTATGAGACCATTGAGCATTAAACCATTTAACAGTTTAACAATCTGGCAAGGCCGTGACCAATATGACTTATATGACTCATTTGACTTTCTTACTGCCACTAACAAATGGATTTCCCCTTATAAAAAACCTGTACGGCAGCTTAGCATCTTCACCGGCATAGTCCACTCCAATTCGGGGCGAAGCAACAACATCTTTCTGCGTTAGTCTAAAATCATCTTCTGCAATAAACAGTTCTTTACTTAGCAAGGAAAGACCGCTATGGTGTTTACATGAAATACCCAATGCTTTTGACACATTGCCTGGCCCTTTTGTCAACGTGTTATCCAATTTCTCCTTCCCGGTTCTTTCCAGCATTATGTCAACACCTTTTATTGGTTCCAGTGCCCGGATCAGAATAGCATGGGGGATTTCCTGTTTGTTCGTAACCACATTAAACAGATGATGAATACCATAACACAGGTAAACATATGACATGCCGCCTTCCCCATACATCACTTCGTTTCGGTTTGTTCTTCTTCCCCCTGCCGCATGGGATGCTTTATCAACAACTCCGTTATACGCTTCTTCTTCGACTATGCGACCAGATGTTTCTATCCCACTCCATCTCGTCACCAGTACCTTTCCAAGCAACTCTTTTGCGATCTTAACAACATCACTTCCTTGATAGAATTCAATCCTCAATTTCCGCATAATCCTTTTAATCTTTTAATCGTGGTTCTTTAATCTTTTGAATCGTGGTGTATATTTACTCAAATTTATGTCTTGCTGAAAGAAATCGTCATAGCATTTCAATCCTTTGGTGAGGCAAATAATTTTATTCGGCAGCATAAAATGCTAAGGTGGATCATTATTCCCGGTATTATATATACACTTCTTTTTATTATTGCGATGATCTTGTTTGCCCGTTCAGCCAATGAAGCGGTGAACTGGTTGAGCCAGTTGCTCCGGATCGA
>DASTIZ010000414.1:0-20783 GCA_035717045.1 Chitinophagaceae bacterium | reverse complement strand
TGAACAATATAATCGCAGAGTTGAGCAAGACTCATTTTACCAAAATCGATGCTCCCGTTCCCGGTTGTAGAGAAAATATCCTCTAATTGATCAGTCACTTCCGATAACACCAGCGCTTGCTCATCACAAGCCTGCGCAAGTGAACGTTTTCCTTTACAACAAAAATCCAAATGATATTTCTCAAATACTGCAGCAGCTTTATGATTGCTGTTGACGATCTGGGCAAGGGTCAAAGATGAAAGAGGCTTACTCATATGATTTCGTTTTGCGACAAAATTGTTTGAGTTTGCGGCTATTCCTGCTGATCTTGATCATGGTACAGATGATTTATATCAGACACTGAAATCTTTTATTGAAGAGCTGTTCTTAATGGGCTGCTACCGCGAGAATCACGAAAGATCTGCGCAGGAAGACGGCAATATAATATGGCAGGAATACGTCCGGGAATTGTTCAACAGTAATTGGTAGTCTCATAAACGCAGCTCACAGATCCTTTTTCTTAAATACCCTCAATGCCCACCACAAAGGAGCGACGATCCAAAGAAACATAATACCCATTGTGAAAAGTATACCACTCGCACTTCCAAAAAAATCTTTGTATAATGCTCCCGTATACCCCATCAGGGCACTCACATCCATTTTCAACATGATGGAGATACGGCCGAGGTCAATTGGATTCAGTGCAGAAAGAACAAGTGTTGCTTTCTCAAGAGGGTAATCACTAAACGTGAAAAGTACCATCAATATCAATCCGTCATATATCAAGGCAAAATAGAACCAAAGCAATAAGGCAAAACCGATTCCCCTTGCCTTATCTCTTGATTTTACCGATGTAAGAAATGCCAGCGAAGTAAAAACAAGTGTCAAAGAAATGCCGGTAAACAAAAGAGAGAATCCAACACTGTCCGGAGAAAACAATAAGACAGGGATGCCAAGCCCGATCATAAAGCTACTGACAAGTGAAAGTCCAATACCACCGTATTCACTTAGTAGAATCTTCCTGCGACTCATAGGTTGAGATAGCATAAGCTCAATAAACTCATACGAGTTGTAGTAATGGATCGTGGTAAATATCATGCTGATCAGCGGCACCACGATCAGGATTATGTTTAACAAGCTTAAGATAGCCTTGCTGCCATTGTCCTCCATGTTAAACAAACTGAAAGAAACGATAAACAGAAATACGGTATAGGCAAGAATCACCTTGTTCCTTACAATATCATACAGAACGTATTTTGATAACTTAAGCATTGCCGTTTCCCGTCACCCCGATGTGCCGCGGGTGAGTTTTAAATTGTTAATAAACGTTGTTTTCTCCCTGTACCTCGAACATTCTATCTATCCATGCGCTGTTGAACTTTTCGCCCCGCATTATTCTTGCGATCGCCTTCCCTAATTTCAACTCACCCGTTTCCTCACGCAACTGTTCTATTTCTTTAAAAAACTCCAGTTTTCCTTCCTGCAAATACATGATATGTGTCGTCAGTTCATCAAGATCGCTGAGGATGTGAGATGTGATAAGAATCAACTTATTCTTACGTTTTTCTTTCAGGATTTTTTCTTTCAAAATCTCCGATGAGAGAGGATCAAGCCCGGCCGTGGGCTCGTCAAGTATCAAGACATCGGGATCGAAGAAAAATGCAAGTGCTGCACTTACTCTTTGCCGGGTTCCTCCTGATAGCGTTCTCATCGGCCTATTGAAAATCTCCTCCAGGCGGAATTTCTGAATCAACTCCTCATCCAATCTGGCAGCAGGCACGTCCCGGATATTCCTGAGCATTCTAAATAGCTGGCCAACTTTCATGTTATCAGGATAACGACCGATCTGCGGCATATATCCGATCTGCGAACGGTAAGAAGGATCGCCATTGATGGGCTCATCATTGAAAAATATCTTACCCTTATCAGGCTTTACCATTCCAAGAATGGACTTGATCAATGTGGTTTTGCCTGAGCCATTCGGACCAATGAGCGAGATCACCTGCCCTTTCCGAAACTCAGCACAGATATCGTTCAATGCCACAAGCTTTTTAAATCTTTTGTCTATGTGCTCAATCCTGATCATAATTGATTCGGCTTTATCATGGGTTTATCGTCAGTAAGATTTTCGGGAGTAAGACTGGGTATTGCCTTTTCTGCTTTATCAAATAATGAAACAATAAAGCTTCTTAAAAGAATAAGCGCATTAGGATTTTGCTCCACAATCATCGAATACATACTAACCGGGTGATAAGGAACATCCCCTACTCCATCTTTATTCCTGTCGTAACCCTCATATCTGTCCCAATAATTATTATAAAATTTGTTTAGCACGATGGTACCGTTGGTAGCGATATCAAAGGTGTTCCCAAAAAAATTATTCCGGGAAAAATTATTATCGTCACAACTGGCCTGCACTTTTATCGCCCACCCGTTTTCCTTAAAAATATTTTTTGAAGCCTCAATACGGCTGCTCCCTTCCATGTGAATACCGACTGAATTTTTGAAAAATATATTGTTTTGAATATGGCTATCGGTAATATCTTTTAAGAGAATTCCATAAGAAGACGGGCCCCAGTTCTTTTCAAACCGGTTACCTTCCATCCTCACCTTATGCGAATACATAACTGCGACACCAGCACCATTGTTGCTAAAGGTGTTTTTCAGATAATGGTTATTATTAGAGAACATAAAATGCAAACCGTAACGGATATTCTTTTCACTCATGTTATTTTGAATAATTGATGCCGTTACAAATTCAAAGTAGATGCCATCGCGGTGACCCGTGGCCCTATTGTTGTCAATCAGAGCATTATTGCATTTCCACAAATGGATCCCGTTTCCTGTGTTTTGTTCCGTGGTGGGCGTACCTGAAATTGAATTGCCTCTTACCGTTATAAAAGAGGAATTGGAGAAATGGATCCCGAAATAAGAATTAATGACCCGGTTATTCTCGATCACTATATTTTTTGAGTCAATGATCTTTATCGAAGCATAGTCATTCATGGCTGACTGACCACTATTTTGAAATTGGAATCCCCGGACTGTAATGCCGGATCCGCTTACAGTAACTATTTCATATTTATTTTCCCCGTCGATCACCGGAAACCCCTCGCCAATGAGAACAATCGTCTTAGTAATAAGGATATTACCTTCCTTATATATTCCGGCCTTTACAAGAATCGTGTCATTAACATTTGCCAGGGCGATGGCTTTGCGGATGGAGGTAACCGCCTGGTCTTTTCCCACGGTAATTATTCGTGCAGAAGCTACAGTTGAAAGGACAATCGTTGATAATATGAATAAAACCCTCAGCATTTGTTATTCGATCTGTTGATAAAACTCGTTCCAGGATAAAATTTTTCCACCCTTAATGGTTTTATTAGCCACATCAGCATTCACAAAAGCTGCCACGTTGGAGCCCATGGGGCTTTTCACCGCTTCCCCGGTTATCAATACTGCATTATCTGTATTAATAAAATCATTCTGTTTTTCATAGTTGATCACCACCTTTTGAGCAATATCTTTTTCTGCAATTCCGCCCGATTTAATAAACCGGGCCATGCAACCAATATCATCAAACTTGAAGATCTTTCCTTTTTTTGAGATCACTTCGCCACCAAACCTGGCATCGGCAATTCCCATTTTACACAAATGACAATTATCTTTTCCGATTTTCAATGGTTCCGGTTGTGTTGAGCAGGAAACAACGAAAAATAAAATTAATGAGGTGACCAGGGCCGACGAAAGTCGCAATTTGATCTTGCGTGCCCTGTACCAATCATAAAGCCAGACAAGAAATATGATCGATGCTGCGGCAATAATTATCCAGCCTCCTATATCAGGATAAGAATAAGAATCAAAATTCAATAATCGCTTGTGGCCAATCATCGGCGGCTGGTAAGAAAGTCCCGGAACTTTGATCGGCGCCGTGTCATCAAGATTATGTCCGTATTCGTAACCCCAGCGATAATAATCATACATGGCGAACACCCCGCCAAATAAAGTAAGAACAATATACCAGAATAAGACTTTGCGATTCCCGATAGCCGCAATCACCAACCCGAGTAAAATGTAAAAGCCAACAACATACCCAAGAAATTCAAACTCAGGAAACATGGCCACGCTGATCTTTCTCATACCAATATAGTGATTCAATCCATTAATCACATCAATATCGCCGGTGATGGTGTTGATCCAGATTTTCAATATCAAGCCCTCCGGGTATTGAGGTGCAAACAGGGTTATGCGCCAGATCGGCAGAAAGAAAACTGCGATAAGCGAAAGCGACGCGATCGCTACTATAACTCTTTCTATAATGGTCAGCCTGTGCATTGTATTTTTTAAATCGGGCCGGTCTTCACCGGCCCTTATTAAACATTATTAAACAGAAAACAATTGCCAACTATTTAGCAGGAGGCAATAACACGGCATCTATGACGTGCACCCAGCCATTTGAGGCCCTTACTGATGCAACAATATTTGCCGCCCCCCCATTCAACGATACTTTTCCATCCTTTACACTGACCGACACACTACCGCCATTTACCATTCCGAGTGTTTGAAGATTCTGTAACATATCCGTTGATAAAGCCGAGGTGGTTACATGATATTGTAATACATCCTGCAAATCCGCTTTCTTCTCATCCTTCATTAAGCCTTCAACTGTGCCGGCAGGAAGCTTATTGAATGCATCGTTAGTCGGGGCAAATACGGTAAATGGCCCGGCATTGGCGAGAGAAGTTACGAGCCCGGCCTGTTTTAAAGCGGCTACCAGCGTGGTATGATCTTTTGAGCCAACAGCAACCTTTACAACGTCCTTTTGCGAAACATCATCCTGCACAGCTTCCTGTCCTCCACTCTGTGCAGCAGCATCTTTACTTTCTGTTGCTGATTCAACGTTGTCATTGCATGCGCCGAAAATTAAAGCCAGCGCAAGCACCGGGATTAGGCGAAATATATTTTTCATGATTGATAATTTTTTATTTTGAAGAAGGACAATCGCTCACGAATCATGAATCGACATTATTTACTTGCTGTTGCCGTTGTGCTGTCTGTCTTACCAGTGCCCCATGTCAGTGGAACTGTAGAACCAGCAGGGCTTACCCTTATATATCCCTGCATTTCCTGGTGAAGGGCTGAACAGAAGTCAGTACAATAGAACGGAAATACCGAAGCTTTTTCGGGCCTCCACGCTAATGTTTGTGTTTCACCCGGCATTATTAATAACTCGGCATTGTTTGCTCCTTTGATGGCAAAACCATGCGGCACATCCCAATCCTGTTCGAGATTTGTTACATGGAAATACACGACATCACCCATTCTTACGCCTTCAATATTATCAGGTGTAAAGTGTGAACGAATGCATGTCATATAAACATGTACTTCATTTCCTTTCCTTTCCACTCTTGAATTGTTATCTCCCAATGTCGCGTAAGGGTTCTTATTGTCCTCGATCTTATAGATCTTCTGAGAATTTTTCATGATCAGGTTTGCGGGAATAGCTTCCGCATAGTGCGGTTCACCAATAGTCGGGAAGTCAAGTAAGAGTTTCATTTTATCACCATCAATGGAATACAATTGTGCACTTTGAGCAAGCTCGGGTCCTGTCGGCAAGAAGCGGTCTTTGGTTATTTTATTATATGCGATCACATATTTACCCCACGGTTTTTTGGTGGGCCCGCCGGGAACGCTCAGGTGGCCGATAGAGTAATAAGTAGGAACCCTGTCAAGAACTTTCAGATCTTTCACACTCCATTTTACAATTTCTGATGAAACAAAGAACGAGGTATAGGCATTGCCATTCCCATCAAACTCCGTATGCAAAGGTCCGAGACCGGGCTTTTGCACTTCACCATGCAACACAGCATCATATTTTAAAACAGGAATACCATCATATGACCCGTCAAAAGTTTTATTAGCAATTGCTGCCTGCATTTTTGTAAATGAGAATACAGGGATAACAGCCGCTAATTTTCCACTCCCAACGATATATTCACCCGTGGGATCTGTATCGCAGCCATGTGGTGATTTTGGACAAGGCATCATGTAAACCATATCCGGTAATTCTTTCGGGTCAAGCATGGTTACTTCAGTTTCGACAGTAGACGTGGCCGTATGAGTGGATTCATCATAAATATTATGTGCATACCTAACCGTTTTTTTCTGGCCCCGGCCTGCTTTCAGATACTCTTCTGCCTTTTTCCAATTGACCGCAATAATAAAATCTTTATCCTTTTGTGAAGCATTTATTTCAAGCAGTGTATTTGCCTTTTCAGAATTATAACAACTGAAGAAAAACCATCCATGAGACTTTCCTTTACCCGCACGCGCCAGGTCAAAGTTCACACCCGGCATCAGCAACTGAAAGGCAATTTTCATATGACCTGTATTTTGATCCACATTGATAAAACTGATGGTTCCTTTGAAATTTTCTTTGTATGTATTGATGGGTACGTCCTGCTGATCACCCATAGGAACACTGAACCTTGTGCTAGCCACTACATACTCAGTATTTTCCGTGATAAACGGTGAAGAGTGGTTACCGGCGCTGTTGGGTATTTCGAGGATCTCTGCCGTACGGAATGTTTTCAGATCAATACGGGCAATACGCGGTGTGTTGTTTGCATTACCAAAGACCCAGCGGCCATCATGAGCACCATCTGTCGTGGATAAAGCAATATGGTGAAGATCGTCCCAGGGAACAAATCCGTTTGACGTATTCAACATTGGTTTAGACTCCTCGCTGTAACCATAGCCTTTTTCGGGATCGACAGAGAAGACAGGGATCACGCGAAATAGGCGTCCCGAGGGAATACCATAGACGGACATCTGACCGCTAAAGCCGCCGGAAACAAAATTGTAAAACTCATCATATTTCCCGGGAGCGACATAAACTTTTGCGGCACCATCGCCGCCAACGGCCGATTGCGTTCCTTTTGGCGCACAACTTTGCACTAAAAAAATGGTTGTCGCTAAAATTGTAAGCAGCATAAGCAATTTAAAAGTGATTCTCATACATTTATTTTTTAACATTGAAAACTTAGTGAGCTCATTTGATATTCGTTTATTCCCGTTAGCCTCTTCGCCCCTGATCGTTTATTTTTCACCATCATTACTCCGCATGAATTCCAACAGTTGTCTTGCCTCTTCCCTGGTAATGTTTTGATTTGGCATACGCACCATACATTGTTCTAACAATTTTTGTGCTTCGGCGTCTGTTTCAAGCATCATATCAACATTAGTGATCATGTTCATTATCCATACAGGCTGTCTTCTTTTTGTGACATCTTTCCAGCCTGGACCCACGAGTCTCTCATCGGTCAGGCGGTGACAACTCTGGCATTTCAATTCATAAATGCTTTTGCCAACAGCTACCCATTCGGCATTCAGTGGATTTGTAATGGTAACCTCTCCTTCTTTTATTTGCGTACCATGTACTTCCGGTTGATTTTTTGTTAACTCTTCTACATCCAGGGGCCTGGCATCCTTATCGACTCCACCTCCACAGGCGGCTAAAAAATAAAGCGCAGCAACAGTAATCGTTGTAATGACAATCGATTTCAGTTTCATGGTTCAGAAGATTTTGGTGAAAAAATAGTAAAAGATACTAACATCTTTTATGCCACAAAAGTATTTTGGCGCAAAAGGGCCGGACATGACGCCTATCAAAATTGGCAATGACCTTAATCACCCGTTTACCCTGGACCGCCGTTTATTTTTGAAAAAATGTTTCCCATGATTTTATCCAAATCGTTTGGATATGCATTGCGTGGAATCCTGTATGTGGCTAAGCTACAGGAAGAAGGAAGTCGAAAGATCCAGATCGATGAAATTGCCAATAATCTTTCGGTGCCAAAACATTTCCTGGGAAAGATCATGCAGCAAGTAGTGAAGGAAGGTTTACTGAAATCTACAAAAGGTCCTTATGGAGGTTTTGCACTTACGAACGATACGTTGAACACACCGATTATCGCCCTGGTGAAGATCACTGATGGATTGGATCAATTTAAGATGTGTGTGCTGAAACTAAAATATTGCAATGGGATTAATCCCTGTCCGTTGCATCATGAAATGGAACAGGTAAGGGGAAAATTTTTGTCTGTTTTTAATGATACAACTATTGGCGACCTCGTGAGAGATAGTAAGAGCGACTTTATAAAAAGCCTGGCGGTCAATTAGCAGTTTTTGTTTTATGACAAGAATCATAAGTTTCCTTTTCTCATTTTTTTAATATTGAAAAAGGATGATGGGAATTATGTTCAGAGACGTGTATAAAATAAACAGCGCAGCTTTTGTAACGGATATTGTGACTCACGATTACCGTACAGCTGATATTTTCAGGAAATACAATATCGATTTTTGCTGTGGCGGCAAATGGCCGCTGGACACAATTTGTCAAAACATGAATATCGATACTGACAACCTGGTTAAAGAACTTCAGAACGTGGTGATGCAAACCGCAACAAGTGCTGCGCTTGATTTTGACAGCTGGGATGTAGATTTCTTGGCCGATTACATTTTGAATGTGCATCATCGCTACACGAATAGGGCCTTGCCGGATATAAAAGAACAAACAACCAGGTTCCTGGATGGTCACCGCAAAAAATTTCCAGAATTGGAAGAGATCGAGCTCATCATTAAAAGGTTTTTGAAAGAAATACCCCCCCACATGAAGCAGGAAGAGGAAATATTTTTTCCTTACATTAAACAGATCTTTTATGCACACAAGAACCGGGAATCGTATGCGCGGCTTTTAATAAGAACACTTCGTAAACCGCTTGAAGAAGTGATGTTGAAAGAACATGAAACAACGGGGGCAAACCTGCACCGTCTCAGAACGATCACAAACAATTACACCCCTCCGGATAATGCCTGTCTTGCACACAAGGTTACATTTTCAAAATTAAAAGAACTTGATAATGACCTCGTGCAGCATATTCATCTTGAAAGCAACATCCTCTTTCCGAAAGCAATTGCCATGGAACAGCAACTCTTAGCCGAAAAGTAATCAAGGTCATTAACAGGTTTCCATACAATCATCTGTCATCTTGACTCAGGTCAGCAGCAAGAATTAACTATTAGAATAGATTTGATGAAAAGTGTGATGAAATGATAGCGAAGCCGAATAAACCGATAATTTTTGCGACGGACCTTTTTTGGTCCTCCGACGGGCATGGTATTGTAAGTTCTCATTCAATGAACCACAGTATCACCATATCGACACTCCCCCCCGGGCAGTCAGCAGAAAGTGAATGGAGTGCGGAACAACTCTTCCTTTGCGGTGTTACCACGTCGCTGTTAAATACTTACCTCGAGCTCTCAAAGAAAATTCAGCTTGATAATACAGGCTTCGAGTGTACGGCCACGGCACAGGCGGAACTGGTGGATGGTAAAATGAAATTTACCTATATCCACGTTTACCCCAAGGCTTTCGTCACCCACGAAGAGGATATTGAAAACGCTTTGGAGACATTGGCAAAAGCCAGGAAAGTATGCCCGCTTTATAATTCGATCAACGCAGAAATAATTCAGCATCCAGAAGCCGTAGTAACAAAAAAGAAAAATGAAGCTGCCTAAGCCGCAGTTGAATTGAAAACATCTAAAACACGCTTTTATGAAAGGGCTTGTAATTTATAAAGGCCGTTACGGGGCGACAAAACAATACGCAGCCTGGATCGGTAACGAACTTGGATTGCCGGTTGCGTCAGCTGATCGTTTTCCCAAAGATCAGCTGAAAGAATATGATTATTTTATAATCGGCTCGAGTGTCTATATCGGCAAGCTTGAAATAAGGAAATGGCTGAAAAATAATTTCAACATACTTATAAACAAGAAAAACTTTCTTTTCCAGGTGGCAGCATCCCCTGTAACAGAAATGGAAAAAAGAGACAGTTACAATGCAGCCGGCATTCCCGTAGCGATCTTAAATAAAGCAAAAATTTTCTTTCTACCGGGAAGAATGATCATGAGAAATTTAAGCTGGTTCGATCGGTTTATGCTCAGGATGGGCGCAAGGCTGACAAAAGATCCGGCAGAGCGGACACGAATGCTGACGGATTTTAATGACGTAAAAAAAGAACATTTACTCCCGCTAATCAATGCGATAAAAGCATTCACCAAAATAGACAAACCTGAAAAAGAGCTCGTTTAATATTCAGCATTCTGCTTTTCATTGTATTTTTATCCAAATAACACAATTCCTAAGAATAAATAAGCGGAATCACCTTTATGCTTGACCAGGCACACATGACCTCACTCTTTGAGAACGCAACAGAAGGAATTATTCTTACAGACAGGCACGGTAAAATTATACTGGCAAACCCGGCAGCAGAAAGGATGTTCGGCTATTCCGATGAAGAATTGCGCGACCTGCCTGTTGAAGTACTTATACCCGGAAACTTCAGGTCCGGTCACAAATCCCTGCGTGAGGGATTTCATAAAAATCCCTCGAATCGTTCAATGGGCGCCGGCCGGGATTTGTTCGCACTGAAAAAAAATGGGGAAGAATTCCCGGTAGAGATCAGCTTAAGTCACTATACAAAAGACGGTGTATTATTTGTCATTGCTTTTATCGTGGACATTACGCTGAGAAAAGAAGTCGAGAAGAACCTGGTTAAAAAACAAAATGAACTGGAGAAAGTAACCTATGAAATCCGCAAATTGAATACAGAGCTTGAACGAAAAGTGGATGAACGAACCTATATACTCAAAGAAGCCCTGGAAAAACTGGAACAGTCACAAACGGAACTACACGAGGCCTTAGATAAAGAAAGGCTGCTGAATGAAATTAAGAGCCGGTTTGTTTCCATGGCATCACATGAATTCAGAACTCCTCTCAGTGCAGTGCTGTCGTCGGCTACATTGCTTTCAAAATATACTAAAGAAGATGACCAGGAAAAACGAGATAAACATATCGGCCGTATTAAAGATTCTGTCAAGCATCTGAATGATATCCTGGAGGATTTTCTTTCATTGGGAAAACTGGACGAAGGAAGAATTAGCGCCGATCCGCATGAGTTTAACCTGAATGAATTGGTTAATGAAACATTAGCTGATGTAAAAGTGGTCCTGAAACCCGGGCAAAAATTCGTTTTCGACTTTGAAGGTCAGGAACTGGTAAATTCCGATAAAAAGTTGCTCAAAAATATCCTGATCAACCTGCTCAGTAACGCTGCCAAATTTTCGCCCGAGGACTCTCCCATCGAGATCATGGTAAACAGTGGACCTGGTCAGGCCATGCTTACCGTGAAAGATCATGGCATAGGAATTTCAGAGAAAGACCAGGAACATCTGTTCAACATGTTCTATCGTGCTTCAAATGTCACCAATATACAAGGTACAGGGCTTGGTCTGCACATCGTAAAAAGATACCTTGATCTTATACATGGAACTGTAAATTTGCACAGCCAATTGGGAAAGGGAACATCAATTACAATAACATTTCCAAACAAGTCAAACGAAAACTCATGAAATCAATATTGGTCATTGAAGACAATAAGGACATCAGGGAAAATACAGCAGAGATCCTCGATCTTGCCGGCTATAAAACTTTCACAGCTGAAAATGGGAAAAAGGGAGTTGATATTGCCCTCAAAGAAAAACCGGATGTAATCGTTTGTGATATCATGATGCCTGAACTGGATGGGTATGGAGTTCTGCATTTACTAAGAAAAAATGAAGCCACCCAGGCAATTCCATTTATTTTTCTGACAGCAAAAACCGAAAGAAGTGACTTTCGCAAAGGAATGGAAATGGGCGCCGATGATTATGTCACTAAACCTTTTGAAGATATTGAACTGTTAAACGCGATTGAAATCCGTTTAAAGAAAGCGGAAATACTGGGAAACAAGTATGCATCCTCTCCGCAAGGCATCTCACAATTTATAAAGGATGTAAAGGATAGCGGTTTGATGAAGCAATTGCAGGATCAATACAACATTGAGTCTTATAACAAGAAGCAAACACTTTACCAGGAAGGTAAGAGGCCAAAGCTCCTATACTATGTAGTGAAAGGGAAAGTTAAAGGTTTTAAGACCCACGAAGACGGTAAGGAATATATCACCGATCTTTTCAGCGAAGGTGATTTTATTGGCTATCCTGCGCTGATCGAAGATAAGAACTATGATGACAGTACGGTTGTCCTTGAAGAGGCCGAGATCATGCAAATTCCAAAAGAAGATTTTCAGAAAATGGTCTATGGGGACCTTACCATTGCGGCGAAATTTATTAAGATCATAACGAAGAACGTAAAAGATAAGGAGGAAAGACTGCTCAATCTGGCTTATAGCTCTTTACGGAAAAGAGTAGCCAGGGCATTGGTCGATATACATGAGAAGTTCAACACGGGTGGCCAAAATAAGCCGATCGAAATATCCAGGGAGGATATTGCACATTATGTAGGTACGGCGACTGAATCCCTGATAAGAACACTCAGTGATTTTAAAGCAGAAAAATTAATTGAAATACGGGAAGGAAAGATCTTGATTACAAATCTTGATAAGCTGAAAAATCTCTTATACTAATATCTCAATAAGGTATTAATTTTCCCTGCGACCTTATTTGCATTTGGCAACACGGCATTTTCAAGACCAATATTCAATGGGATAGCCGGAATATTTGCTGCACCCAATACTTCAACAGGTGCATCCAGCCTTTGAAAACAATTGCTCGCGATCCGTCCCGCCAATGCTTCTGCAAAAGAATTGTTTTGCTGCTCCTCAGTAAGCACCAGACATTTGCCATGGTTTCGTACTGATTCAAAGATCAATTCTTCATCCAGCGGGAACAAGGTTCTGAGGTCGATCACTTCAATTTGCCCGGGAAAATTTTGGGCTGCAGCCTTGGCCCAATACACCCCCATTCCGTAGGTAATGATGGAACAGCTTTGACCATTTTCAAGCCTATTCTTATTTGCTTCCAAAACAACCCTGGCCTTACCGAAAGGAAGAATATAATCCCTTGATGGTTCGACTGTCCTGGCATCTTCAGTACCGGGAACCTTACTCCAGTATAAACCTTTATGTTCAAGCATCACAACAGGATTACCATCATAAAAAGCGGCTTTCATTAAGCCCTTCATATCAGCAGCATTGGACGGATAGGCAATTTTGATCCCTTTTATAGAAAGCAGGGTTGTCTCCACACAGCCACTATGATAAGGACCTCCGCCACCATAAGCTCCAATTGGTACACGAATAATGGCTGACACGGGATATTTACCACAGCTCAGATAACATGATTTGGAAATTTCAGAAACCAGTTGATTAAAGCCAGGATAGATATAGTCTGCAAATTGCACCTCGACGATCGCCCTTACTCCTACCGCACTTAAACCGGCGGTGGACCCGATAATATATGCTTCCTGGATGGCTGTATTAAAAACGCGGTGATCGCCAAATTGCCCGGCAAGTGTTGCAGCCTCGCGAAAAACGCCACCGAGGCGACGCCCCACATCCTGTCCAAAGAAAATACACTCAGGATGATCTTCCATTATTTCACGGATGGCAAAAAGGGCAGCATCAACCATCATTACTTTTTCATTTCCGGGAGGATGTCGTTCTCCTCTCTCCTCCCTGATCTTTGTAGGGGCAAAAACATATTCATCTGCCATAGCCGGATCAGGTTCCGGTGCATTTACTGCACGGCTGAATTCCTGGGCTACGAATTCAGTTGCATTTCTTTCTATCCTGAGCAGCTCGTTGTCTTCAATTCCATTTTCAAGCAAAACTTTTTTCAGCTTGGGGAATGGATCATTAACCGCGTCTTTTGCGAGGTCTTCCTCACTCCTGTAAAAATCTTTTCTCACACCGCTTGTGTGATGGTTCAACAAGGGAACTTTGGCATGAACAAGCCAGGGCTTTCTTGTTTTGCGAACATCGGCGATTACATTCCCGATGATCTTATAACAGTGGACGAAATCAGTGCCATCAATTTGAACTTTACTTAGGCCTTTAAACCCGTCTGCATATTCATAAGCATTCATTGCCCGGGTTTCTTCGCCCCTGGCACTAATGCCCCAGTCATTATCCTGCACCAGGTAAATTATCGGCAATTGTTTTAGTACAGCAAACTGAAAAGCTTCACTGACTTCCCCTTCTGTAACGCTTCCATCTCCTAGTGAACAAATAACAACTGGTAGTTCGCCTCCGTCACCTTTCACCAGCAATGGTGAATTGACCTGTTCCAGATATTGAATTCCATGAGCGATCCCCGTTGTAGGTATCGCCTGCATGCCTGTCGCGCTGCTTTGATGAATCATCCTGGGCTTACCTTCCTCAGTGGTATTCGGATGCGAATAATAAGAACGGCCGCCGGTAAACGGGTCATCCTTCTTTGTAAGCAACTGCAACATTAATTCATACGGTGAATAGCCGAGACCAAGCAATATACTTTCATCGCGATAATAAGGACTTATATAATCGCAGCTCTTTAAATGAAAAGCTGTGGTCAATTGAATAGCTTCATGACCTCTCGAAGTAGAATGAACATACTTACATACCTGGCGATTGGCATCATACGTTTCAGCCATTGACTTGGCATAACACATCAACCTGAAGGCCTTCAATAAGATTTCACTCCCGATCATATTAGCTAATTGAGCAAAAATAAGTCTACCGGTTGTATGTGGAAAGTAAAAAGCCACCTCCGGGTAAATCGGCGATGGCTTACCGGTTGGTTTTGGTCTGAATTTATTTTATTTCCAAAGAAAGTAAGGAATCGTCTTCAATAAACGCTTCGAGCTCGTCGCCTACAACTAACTCACCAACTCCCGCAGGAGTGCCTGTAAATACCATATCGCCAATGTTCACGGAAAAATAATTAGAGATATAAGCCACGATATTGTCAAAATCATGGATCATAAGTCCTGAGTTACTTTGCTGTACAAGCTCCTTGTTTTTATACAGGCAGAAATTGATATCCTTTTTATTTTTTATGGCAGTAAAAGGAATCCATTTACCGATAGCGGCCGAGTTATCCCAGGATTTTGCTTTTTCCCAGGGAAGCCCCTTCGTTTTTAACTCATTTTGTATATCTCTGGCTGTAAAGTCAATGCCTGTAGTGACTGCATCATAGTATTTACTGGCAAATTTTTCCTGGATGTATTTTCCATTTTTACTGATACGAAGCACCAATTCGCACTCATAATGCAGTTCATTAGTAAATTCAGGATAGTAAAACGGAGTGTGCGGCTGCAGCAGGGCACTCTTTGGCTTCATAAAAACTACCGGTTCCTCAGGTACCTCATTACCCAGCTCTTTGGCATGAGCTACATAGTTACGGCCGATACAAAATATCTTCATACTCAGGCTTGTTTAGATAAATACATCGGATACAATTCTCGCGGACTGTTCATCCCATATATTCAGGCCCTCATAAAACACTGGATTTTCAAGTGGTGCAAGTTCGATGGGGCTGCTAAAATAGGTAAACAGGGTGATAAAACATAATCCCCACAGGTTTTATTTAATTCCTTATAAACAGGCAGCAAGGCCATTATGGTTTTACTCGCAATATATTATCTTAGTTAAAACATTGCAGTGCCGGATCACTTCATTAGAATAAAGGAAGCTATTTTATCAAGGCTTAAAAAAGAGCTGGATCCCCGACTCGGGTATCACAATCTTGCGCACACTTTGGATGTCTTAGAACAGGCACAAAAGATTGCCCGCAACGAAAACCTGACAGATAAACATGAACTCTTATTATTAAAAACGGCCGCTGTCTTCCATGATAGCGGGTTTCTTGTTGTGTATAAAAATCATGAAGAAAAAAGTTGCGAGCTTGCTACGGAACATTTAAAAGACATTTTTGGTGAAGAAGATCTGAAAAGAATTCATGGAATGATCATGGCTACAAAGATCCCGCAAACTCCGCATAACCTGCTGGAGCAGATAATTTGTGATGCTGATCTTGACTACCTGGGTCGTAACGATTTTGAACCTATCAGTAAGAATCTGTATCAGGAGTTTATCACTTTCAAAATAATACCGGAAGATTGTGTTTGGGATCATATACAAATAAAATTTTTCGAGACCCATCGTTACTTTACAAAAACCGCAACTGAAAAAAGAAATAAGGTGAAATTGAAGCACCTTGCCGTCCTGAAAGAAAGGAGTAACTGGACAAATGAATAGAAGACCTTTTTTACTTCAAATATTGAATGTTCGGGCCTCTGAATGGAAAGTTGTAACAAAACTTTTCTGGCTTCAATTCTTTATGGGTACAGGTATTGCCTTTTTCTTTACGGCTTCATTCACCCATTTTCTTGAAAAATTTTCGGCTTCGCAACTCGCGTGGGTAATGATCATTTCATCTCCTCTTTTGTTCGTCACCGGATGGATATTCAACAAATTTGAGCACACGGTTCATTTGGCAAGGGTTGGAACATGGGTCATCGTTCTGATGTCTGTAAGCATCCTGTTTTTTCAGCTAAGCAGTAATTGGATCAAGGCAGACTGGTTTTATTATCTCACGTTTGCCTGGTATTACGTTTTATACCTGGCCAGTAACCTGTGCTTCTGGAGTATTACGTCCAGCCTGTTTGATGTCCGGCAAAGCAAACGGTTGTTTGCTGTGATCAGTGGTGGGGATATACCCGCAAAGTTCATTGGTTATACCATTGCCTACTTCTTTGTAAAAACAGTAGGACCGCTAAACCTGTTATGGCCCGCGTTTTTATTCATGCTGTTTTCGCTTCCGTTTTTATATCATTTGTCAAAACTTGGCGTCATTCATCATCATCATCATGATTCGGAACACGACGTTCAATTTATCCAGGGCAAGGGGTTCAAGGCTTTTGTTAAGCGTTATACGCTCAATACAATGATCCGCAGACTGGCAGTGTTAACCTTTATTATTTCAGCCTCACTTGCCATTATCAACTATGCGTTTTACAAAGAAGTCAAAGAGGAACATCATGATGACAAGCAGTTATCCTCTTTTATCATTTTGTTCATGGCAGCGTCGCAGATCATTGCTCTATTGGTAAAGATAATTTTCACCGGAAGGATTGTTACAGCCATAGGCATTAAAAGATCATTATTGATCACGCCATTGGTTTTATTGACCCTCCTTATTGTCATCATTTCGGCCATCTATAGTGCCGGTGAAAACCAGCTTGTTTTTTACACATTTGGAATGGCGGCTATCGCTGTTGAAGTATTGCGAACGGCCATAACGAACCCCGTTTTTCTCACCGTGATGCAGCCATTGAATCCAAATGCAAGATCAAAGGCGCATGCAATTGTCAAAGGCATCATGGATCCGTTTGCATTCCTGTTCGCTGGTGTCTTACTCGTTTTTTTGGATATGCTAACGGAAAATGAACTGTTGGTCATCTGTTATATCCTCGGATTCCTGACGCTAAGCTGGCTTGTTTCGGTTTTCATGGTAAATAATTCATATCATGATACGCTGGTAAAGACTATCAGCAGTCGTTTTTTCAGCCAGGAAGAATTCAAACTGTCAGATGAAGAAGTGCAGCAGCAAATATTAAAGAAAATCCAAACAGGAAAAGAAACAGAGATCATCAACATCTTGCAAATGCTGAATAGCCATGTCAGCAATGAGAGTAAAGAAATGATCTTTAAACTGCTCGATCACCCTTCTGACAACATCAGGAAATCCACCGTATTATTAATTCAGAACAGAAATATCAGGGGTGCCGAGGATAAGTTGAAGCGATTGGCTGACCATGATGAGAATAAAGAGATCAAATACCTGGCGGCCCAATCGCTCTGCAAGGAGCAAAATGAGCATCAACATCAAAAGCATTACCTGCATCATCATGACCCCACAATTAGGATTGCGGCAATTACCGGGATGCTTAAAAGCTCGGACAATACAAGTCACAAACGGGCGGAAGAAATAATAGATAACCTGATCCACTCAGATCGTGGCCACGATAAAGAAATTGCAGCAAAGATCCTAGCTGAAGTCAAGGAGGATTACTGCCACCCTCGTCACGCTGATCTTCTTAAAGGAAGCCGCGAGCTTCGCATACTGGCATTCAAAGCCATTGGAGCTGCCGCCACAACTTCATTGCTTGAAGAAGTCATCACTCATCTTCATTCTCATCAGCTACACGTTACAAGTGCTTTGCAAGCAGCCGGCGAAAGGTCGATCCCTGTTATTGAACAGGCTATTGTCAGGGGCGACGATCATTCTCTCAGGGAAAAGCTAATTCTGACATTGGGAAAAATAGGCGGCCACAAGGCACATTCTACCCTTTTTCATCTTCTGGAATTGTATCCTGCGGATTCCGGCGTTATCGCAAGAGCCTTGCAAAGGAGTCGATATAAAGCCACGCCGATGACCGAAAAAAAACTGGAAGAAATAACTTTTGCCTATCTCGATTATGCGGTTGAGCTTCTTTTTATGCAGCGGCAACTCCAGAAACAACAAAAAAACTATGATGTGATACAGCGGTCCCTGACTATCGAGCTTACCGAGATACGCAATATTTTAATTTGCCTCTTTGGATGCCTGTATGATCATGAAAAGGCGTTCAGGATCAGGCAGGGATTGGAAATGAAAAACAAAGAAAATGTTGCCAATGCTATGGAGCTGCTGGAAATGACGGTCAAAAAAGATCTCGCCATACCTTTTAATTTTTTATATGAACCCGGGGATGTCGAGCAGCGTTATAATTCTCTGAAGAGTTTCTTTCAGGTTGAAAAAATTGAACAAGCGGAAAATATACTTTCCAAAATCCTTAGAGAAAAACCGATCTCATACAATACGTGGACCAAAGCAAGTACCCTGTACATATCCAAAAAAACAAAAACTGGCATCGATCCGTCCTTGATAAAAAAATTCACGAGATCTGAAAATCCTCTTTTAAAGGAAACAGCGCTGTATGCACAGTGAAATGTTTATTTTTAATTTATGGAACAGGGAAATGCAAACAGGTTGTTATTGGTTGAAAAAGTGCTTCTTCTAAAATCACTTGCACTTTTCAAGGATACACCGGAAAATATCCTGGCTGACCTCGCTCCATTGATGAAAGAAATACAATACGAACCTGGCATTGAGATCTTCAAAGAGGGTGAAACCGGGGACTGCATGTATATAATCGAACAGGGAAATATCAGGATACATAAAGGAAATACGACCATTGCCATATTAAAAAATAAGGAAGTTTTTGGCGAACTTTCACTGCTTGATGCCGACACCAGATCGGCAAGCGCCACCACCGAAACCGATTGTGTCCTTTATAAGATTGACCAGGAACCGTTTTATGAACTACTTGATGAAAGACCCGAAGTGGCAAAGGGTTTTATCAAGATCCTTTGCCAGCGACTCAGGATCATGAATGAAAAATCAAGACAGCAATCAAACTGAGTAGTCAGTACTGTTCACATCATTCATGGTTAACGTAATTCCTTTTGTTGCAAAACTTTCGATCACTTCAACGGCCTTGTTTATTTTGGATTTAACCAAAGGTTCTTCATCTTTTCTCCATTTGCTTAAAACAAAATCCGCCTGCAAACCTTTTGGATATTCATTACCAATGCCAAACCGGAGGCGCGGATAATCCCTTGATGCCAATGCAGCTTCAACACTTCTTAACCCGTTGTGTCCGCCATCACTGCCCGATGGGCGAAGTCGCATTTTTGAAAGAGGTAGCGCAACATCATCAGTTATAACCAAAACGTTTTCGATAGGAACCTTTTCCTTGTCCATCCAATACTTAAGGGCATTTCCACTTAAATTCATGTAAGTAGTGGGGCAAATGCACACGAATACTTTTCCTTTCCATTTTACTTCAGCTACATACGCGAGCCTGCGCGAAGCAAATGTTCCTCCATGCTTCATCACAAAAGCGTGTACTACATCAAAACCAATGTTGTGTCTTGTATGTGTGTATTCATTACCCGCATTACCCAATCCAACGATCAGAAATTTCATCCTGTTTATTTAGCACAATGATTTTTAAAGATAACAACTTCGGCTTTGCGTAAATTAAAAACCCACTTCGATGAAGTGGGTTTACATTCATTATCATCGAGTTTATTTCTTCTTTTCTTCTTTGGCTGGTGCGGCCGCGACAGCAGGTGCAGGAGCAGCTCCGGCAACCGGCGCAGCACCGGCAGCAGGTGCGGTAGCGGCTTCCTCCTGCTTTAACTGGCGTGTCAGCACCACTGATGCAATTGGAATCCTTGGTGAATTCAGTATTTCATAATTTGGTTCTTTCACATCTTCAACGCGGATGTTACCATTCAATTCAAGATTTGAAATATCCACCTCAATAAGTTCTCTCAGATCTTTCGGTAAAGATTTCACTTTAAGTGATTTCATTTTGATGACCAGGTGACCGCCTTCTTTAACCCCTTTTGCTGCACCCACAAACTTAATAGGAATATCGGCGACCACTTTCCTGCCTTCCACCAGTTCAAGCAGATCGATGTGAGTAAGCTTGTCCGTTACCTTATCAAATTGCAGGTCTTTCATGATACAGTTGTAGGTATTGCCATCCAATTTGATAACTGCTTTCTGAAATTCTGGTGTGTACACAAGTGTCTTAAAAGCCAGCGACGGAGCCGCAAAGCTGATCTCCTTTTCACCGCCATAAATTACACCGGGCACCAGGTCCTGAGAGCGAAGTTGGCGGGTGGCTTTCTTCCCGGTTTCGGTCCTCAGTTGTCCTTCGATTGTAATTGTTTTCATTATTGAATTGTATTTATTTGGTTCTTGTTTCTTCCTGTTTGGAATTTATTTATTTCTCATCTGGCTATGTATAAACAGGCCAGTGATGCTCCTGTTCTCAAACGCATTTCTCAATGCCACTGCAAACAACTCCG
>DASTIZ010000413.1:0-4829 GCA_035717045.1 Chitinophagaceae bacterium | reverse complement strand
TCATTGTATTGGGAAGGAGCATCGAAAACTGGTTCTTCAAAGAAAAATACTCCGCGCTCTTGTGCGAAGCGACTCATCAAATGCTGCGGGCGTTGATAAACAAAATTCCAACGCAGATGTGAAAAGCATAAAAGGTCTGCCCTCTTTGTCGAAGGTGGAGTCATAAATTTCTTTATGCTTTCTTATAAAGAATTATGCCATAACATTTTTTGCAAAATTGCCACTGATTAAAAGGGAATAAAAAGTTAAGACCGCGAAAAAAAAATTGAACAAACGTTATTTGTCCCATCGTTAAAAAAACTGTGTGGAATTTTGTTCTCAAAATTTTTATCATGCTTGCAACATTGATATGATTGAGCAGAAGCTGGTTATTAAATAACTGTTACCTGAAGCGTAACAATTATTCATTTGGTAAGCAAGCAGATCAGTTCACATAAAAAGCGTTAGATTTTGAGCTCATATTTCTTAAGCCCCCAATCATCATAACTAAATGTAAACGTCATCGCGTATAGATTTCCCTGGGTTAGTTTTTCAGTATGCCAGAGGCTAGTTATGGCTATCCGTTTTGAAAAACATATAGTAACAGGAATAATTTTTTTTCAACCACCTTTAAATTATTTAAAAAGGAGTTGTGTGTCGGGTTAAGGTCGGGAAACGCGAGCACAAATGTAGCAGCAGGCATTGGAGATCGACCGCCACGGACGGATCAGATGTTTCAAATTATTGTTACCATTTATAATACTATTTTCAACCGGGATTTGGTTTTTCGTAACTTCCGTTCACAAAAATCATACTCATGCCTGTTTTCACACTTCAGATCAACGGCAAAGAACACAAGGCCGATGTGGCTGCCGATACACCTTTATTATGGGTATTGCGGGATCATCTTGGATTAGTAGGAGCCAAGTATGGCTGCGGCATTGCACAATGTGGTGCATGTACAGTCCATGTTGATGGAAACCCCGTTAGATCTTGTACTCTTCCGGTGTCCGCGATCAGGACAGCGAAAGTTACAACGATCGAAGGGTTATCAAAAAATGGGGACCACCCTGTGCAGGTTGCCTGGGATGAGTTGGATGTTCCTCAATGTGGTTATTGCCAGTCCGGACAGATCATGACGGCGGCCGCATTACTAAAGCGCAACCCAAAGCCAACACAGCAACAGATTGACGAGGCCATGCAAGGCAATATTTGCCGTTGCGGTGCTTATCATAGAATTCGTGAAGCTATTATTTCTGCAAGCAAAAAAATTTAACCGATGTCAACTCAGAATAAAACAAACCGAAGAGATTTTATTAAAATAACTTCCTTAACAGGTGGAGGACTTGTATTAGGGTTTAGCTGGTTTGGCAGTGAAGCCGCGCCGGTTGTGATAAAAACAGGGGCAGTGGCTGATCTGAACTTCAATAGTTATTTATCAATTGCCACTGACGGAACGATCACGATCTTTTCTCCAAATCCTGAGCTGGGTCAAAACGTGATGACATCATTCCCAATGATCGTTGCCGAGGAACTTGATGCAGATTGGAGTAAGGTGAAAGTCCTCCAGGCTCCGTTAGATAAAAAGTTCGACAGGCAATTAACGGGAGGTAGTGGAGCTATCCCCCATTCATGGAAAAGATTAAGAACAGCAGGTGCTACGGCAAAACATTTATTGGTTGCTGCGGCTGCAAAAAAATGGAATGATGATGTGAGTGAATGTACAACTGCAAACAGTTTTGTTA
This sequence comes from Chitinophagaceae bacterium, assembly GCA_035717045.1. GTDB lineage: Bacteria > Bacteroidota > Bacteroidia > Chitinophagales > Chitinophagaceae > VBAS01. The sequence continues at coordinate 3,105 of DASTIZ010000413.1, read as the reverse complement.
TTCATTCAAAAACAGGGAACAAACTAAGCTATGGCGAATTGGCCGAGGAAGCAGCGAAAATGCCGGTGCCAGCCGATGTGACCTTGAAGAACAGGAAAGATTTCAAGCTGATCGGTACTTCGGTGAAAAATGTCGAGAACAAAAACATCATAACGGGCAAAGGAATTTTTGGTTTGGATTTTTATCGTGAAGGAATGGTGCATGCTATGATCCAGCGCCCACCGGCTTTTGGAACGAAGATCAAATCAGTGGATGACAAAGCCGCCAAAGCAATGCCCGGTATTATTGATGTGGTTACTTTTAAAAATAATGTGGCTGTTATTGGCAGATCGACCTGGGAAGTAATGAAGGCGAGAAAAGCATTGAAAATAGAATATGAAAAAGAAGGCAACATTGAAAGTACTGCCGACCATAACCAATTGTTTATTTCCATGCTCGGTAACAATGATAAGGTTCAAGTAAAAAGAAAAGACGGCGATCCTGAAACTGCATTTAAAAATGCGGCAAAGGTTATAACCAGCGAATATCAATGTCCTTTTCTTCCGCACAACCCTATGGAGCCAATGAATTTTTTTGCAGATGTTCGTGCAGATGGGGTTGAATTGATCGGGGCTACACAAACGCCCGGCAATGCACGCACACAGGTATCAAAGCTCCTAAATATTCCTGAGGATAAAATAACAGTAACCATAACAAGACTAGGTGGTGGTTTTGGAAGACGATTACAAACTGATTATGTAACCGAAGCTGCTGAATTATCAAGTATAATCAAAAAACCTGTAAAGCTAATTTGGTCCAGAGAAGATGATATGGGTGGCGGAAGTTACCGGCCAGCTGTTCGTTATCGTTTTGAGGCGGCGCTGGATGCAACCGGCAATTTGATCGGGTATAAATTACGCGGTGCGGCAATCAATGCAGGTAATTCTGTCCGTGAAAATAATTTTCCGTCAGGTGCAGTTGATAATGTATTGATCGATTCGATCAGTCATCAATCTCCGATCACTACCGGCGCATGGCGCGCACCGATCACCAATTTTCTCGCCTATGCAGAACAAAGTTTTATTGATGAAGTAGCTCACGCCGCAGGGAAAGATCCTGTTCAGTTCAGGCTTGACCTTTTGCAAAAGGCAAGATCAAAACCAGTCGGCAATATCAATTATAATATTGACAGGATGGAAACGGTCATTAAAACCGCCGCTGAAAGATCAGGATGGGGAAAAAAGAAAGACGTATCACAAGGGTTCAGCGTGTATTTTTCACATGCAAGTTACGTAGCCCAGGTTGCAGATGCGATCATGAAAGATGGCAAACCTGTTATTAAAAAGATCTATGCGGTATCAGACTGTGGTGAAGTGATCAATAAGAGTGGCGCATTGCAACAGGTAATGGGTGCAATTGTTGATGGTTATGGTCATGCTATGTTTGGTAAGCTCAGTTTTAAAGATGGCAAACCGGAACAAAATAATTTTCACCAGTTCCGGTTGATCCGCATGAGAGAAATTCCCGAAGTAGACGCTCACTTTATTGATAATGGCATTGATCCAACGGGATTAGGAGAGCCTGCCCTGCCTCCTACCGGTGGTGCAGTTGCCAACGCAATATTTAAAGCGACCGGAATCCGCTTAAAGCAGCAACCTTTTATCGATGAGAAATTGTTTAATCCTGCATAATTATATAGGCGCTGTTAGACTATCAATTCATTTTTAGGCAGGAGAATGGATTGGTAACACAACAGGCCGACAAGATACGGGCAATGTCTATGGATAATGTGTACTGCTCACCTTGCGAAGGTTTTTCAACGCCAGATTTTTACAATGACGAAGAGCCAATTGACAGTTTTATCGCTGCCACCTATCGGAACCTTCCAGGTACTGAGCTTTGGCAGCTTATGAAAGCCGGAAAGTTCCAGTTGTCGGGATATCAACAGTCTTCCAATGGACAATTGGTGAGTTATATAGTGAAGTTTACAAATTTTTCCAAATTTAACGACAATAAATATGAGCTTTACCACAACTTTGAATTTATAAATGTGAATGGTAAACTCAAATTCAATGGCATTCGATCCGGATGGTTGTCTCGCAAACAGCATAAATGATAATAATGGGACTTTTAACAGCAGAAATAAAAGACTTTGTAACGAAAACAAAACTCGGATTTATCGCCACAGTTTGTCCTGATGGAACTCCGAATCTTTCACCAAAAGGAACAACCATTGTCTGGGATGAGGATCATTTGGCTTTTGCAGATATTCATTCCCCGGGCACGGTCAAAAATTTATTAGACAATCCCGCTATTGAAATTAATGTTGTTGATGTCTTCATAAGAAAAGGTTATAGATTTAAAGGAACAGCAAAAGTTTTTTCAGATGGTGAAATCTTCAATGCGGTAATTTCCTTTTTTGGTGAACCAGCCTTAAAGTACAACATCAATAATATTGTCCTGGTAAACGTTGACAGGGTCCTTCAAATTACTTCGCCGATATACGACACCGGTCTCCCGGAAGACGAAGTAAAAAATAAATACATCGCTTATTGGAATTCAGTTTATCCCAAATAGTTATTATATGGTTTGAATTTTGCTGCAGGCCATAAAACCATATAAATGAAACAAACCAATAATTATCCTTTGTACGAATCATGTATCAAATCCTGTCTTCAATGTGCTGATGCATGTAATCATTGTGCAAGTTCATGCACACAGGAAAAAGACATCCATATGATGGCAAGATGCATTCAGTTGGATATGGAGTGTGCCAGTATATGTTACGCAACTGCCCAACTGATGAGTTTGGGAAGTGAAATGGCAAAACAAATGTGTCAAATCTGTTCAGATATTTGCTGGCAATGTCATGAAGAATGTGTTAAGCACCAAACTGATCATTGCCAGGAATGTGCCAGGGTTTGCAAGATCTGTGCTGAAGAATGCCAGAAAATAGCAGCCTGATCAGATTTCTACTACAACAGAGTTATTGCCTACGCCAAGCGCTGTCAAGTGCCCCTGCACCGCGTTCATCATCGGTGGAGGACCGCACACATAAAAGATTTTGTCAAAATTGTCAATGGTCTTTTCTAAGAAATCCCGGGTAATATAACCATGAGCATAGCC
>DASTIZ010000412.1:0-5513 GCA_035717045.1 Chitinophagaceae bacterium | reverse complement strand
AGTTATGGTTTTTCGTACGCGAACAGCAAGATCGACAGGCTTGTTTATATACAGAACATCAATGGAAAGTATGAAGAACCCGTGGATTCGCTTAGCAATCGTTTTGTTTTTAATAATACGCAAAATACACCGGGGATAAGTTTCAGGTGGAACAGGAAAAAATACAATCTTTCCTTCGGTAGCTCCGTTTCTCTTAACCAGTTTGAGCAAAAGAACTTAACACTAAATACGATCACCAAATACAATTTTGTCAACTTTATTCCCAGAGCATCTTATAATTATAAAATAAAACCAAATGAGAATCTCCGAATAAACTACAATGGCTCTACAACGGCCCCGTCACCTGAACAATTGCAGCCGACAAGGGTGAATACTGACCCGCTGAATGTGTATGTCGGGAATCCTGATCTGAAACAATCATTCAGGCATACGATAAATGGCGGGTATAACTTCTATAATATACTGAAGGAAAAAAATATGTATACAAATCTTTCGGTAAGTATGACGGATAACGCCTTCGTTCAATCCAGCACGATCTCAGATAACGGTAGAAGAACTTACAAAACTGTAAATGCCGATGGAGTATATTCAATAAACTTATATACTGATTATGGGTTTAAGATAAAAGGTACAAAGTGGAGAACCGGTGTCGGACCCACATTCAATTTAAACCGGCGAATTGAATATATAAATGGGTTTAAGAGCATTAATAATACAAGGGCATACGGTCTTAACCTGAACATTAACCAGTATGTTGCTGATAAGATGAATGCGTATTTATCAACGGAAATAAGCTGGAATGATACAAAAGCATCCGTCAATTCGAATGCCAATGCAGATTACTGGCAAATTGAGATGTACGGGAACCTGAATAAAACGATCAAAAAGTGGGTAATTGGAAGTGACCTCTCATTTGAGGCCCGCCAGAAAGATCCTCGTTTTCCGCAAAAAAATAATTTTACCAGGTTGAATGCCTCGGTAACAAGACGTTTTCTTAAAGAAGATCGGCTCGAACTAAAACTCCAGGTAAATGACATATTTAATGAGAACCGCGGTTACGACAGAAATTTCAGCAGCTATAGCTATACGGAGACGTTTTATAATACACTCAGGAGATTTTGGTTATTGACTGCCACCTGGAATATTTCCAAGAACGGGAAACCTTCAAAAATGTTTTAATTATTAAATCTGAGCGACATGAAAAAAATATTCTTATCGATTTTACTGTTTGCCGCGTTTTCGGCTCATGGGCAAACGTTCATCGGTACCGGTATGATCGAATACGAAATGAGAGTCAACAATCACCGGATGTTCGGGGATGGTTTTTTTGCCGAGATGTTCAAGGATAAAATGCCTAATTTTTCCACGACGTATTATCGTTTGACATTTGACAACAATAAGACGCTGTACAAATTTGACCGGCTGAATGAGCGCGATAAGCTGCCCTGGGGAAGTAATAACGCAGAAGAGAACGTGTGGTATTCTGATTTTAATTCCTCATTACGAGTTAATCAGAAGTTTGTTTTTGATCAAACCTATCTCCTCTCCGATTCGCTGATGAAAATGGATTGGAAACTGGTTCCTAATGAAACTCGCGAAATAGCAGGCTTTGTTTGCAGGAAGGCGCAGACAATAATCTTTGACAGCGTGTATGTTTTTGCCTTTTATACAGACGAAATAATTGTCAGCGGCGGCCCGATGGGAATGCATGGATTGCCCGGGATGATTTTAGGCCTTACAATCCCCAGAATGTTCAGCAGCTGGATAGCTACCAAAATCCAGGTGAATGGTGTGAATACGAATATTATCGCCGCGCCCACGAAAGGAAAAAAGAAACCGGCAACAGAATTGCAAGCTTCGGTTAAGAAAGCTACCAAGGATTGGGGAACATGGGGACAACAATCGGTCTGGAATATATTCCTGTAAAGCTATTTTATCAGTTCAAACACAAAGCTTTCTTTTGGCTTTATTTCAAAGCCTTCAAGATTGCTGGTTTCCCCGGTTATTACATTCCTAAGTTTTGTAAAGCCTTCTGTTCTTTCATTGTAAATATTCCAGTCAGGCTTGAAATTATTATTGCCGGTGTTGGTTATCACCATTATTGTTTGCTTGTTATCGTAACGGAAGTAGCTGTACACCCCATCCCGAACAATATACTGCATCGTTTTGCCCGATGTAATGGCCGATGAGTTTCTTCTGAAATGTGCCAGTTTGCTTATATAATTGAAAGCTTCATTCTCTTTTTCATTCCGTCCCGATGAAGTGAATTTATTTACTGAGTCGCTACTCCACCCACCCGGAAAATCATAACGTACTTCGGCATCGGTGGGGTTTTTAAAATTTTTTGTCAGGATCTCGGTGCCATAAAAAATTTGTGGAATGCCACGCATGGTCAGCAGCCAGTTCAACCCCCATTTCATTTTCGTCCAGTCTTCGCCAATCACTGAGTAAGCTCTGTCCATATCATGGTTGTCGAGAAAAATGCAGTTGTTCATTGGATTTTTGTAGACGATATCCTGCGCGAGGGTCATATAGACCTTGTTCACACCTTCAGTCCAGCCATATGGCTGGTTCATACCGGCAAGCATAGCGAAACATAACGGAAAATCGATTGCACCGGGCGCATTATGCTTAAATGGAATATTATAATTGTTTTGGACAAAATAGGCGTTGCCAACAACGGTATTTGACCAGGCTTCTACAAACGTTGTCACAGCCGGAAATTCTTTTAACAACGCGTCATTCATTTTATTTACAAATTCTTCTTCACAGTATTTATAAGTGTCGATCCGGAAACCATCGAAACCAAACTCTTCCACGCTCCAGATCGCATGCTGGATCATGTACGTTCCTAATTGAGGGTTATCAAGGTTGAGATCGGGAAGTTGTCTGACAAACCATCCCTTTTCCATATTGGTCTTATCAAATTTCGACGCATAGGGATCAAACATAGTTTCTTCGCGATGATTGGGACCGGTAAATTCAGGCCATTGATTTATCCAATTTTTTGCCGGAGGATCAGTATTTATCCAATGATGCAAACCGACGTGATTATAAATAGCATCTTGTATTACTTTCAAACCTTTTTTGTGTGCTGCATCGACAAATTTTTTATACCCTTCATTGCCACCCAAACGCTGGTCGACCTTGTAATGATCCGTGATCCAATACCCATGATAACCTGCCATGTCAAATCTGCCTTCCCTCGACCGGGGCATATCATTTTCAAAAACAGGCGTAAGCCAGATGGTGGTAATGCCAAGTTCATTGAAATAATCAAGCCGGTCCTGGATACCTTTCAGGTCACCACCGTGGCGGGCAAACTTGTTACTACGATCAGCTGTTTTATCCCTGTACTGCTTGTTGTTATCATTTGAAGGATCGCCGTTGGCAAATCTGTCAGGCATTATGAGGTAAGTAAAATCTTTTGAGGTAACTCCCTGGGCTCTGGTTTTGCCATTCTCCCTGCTTCTTGCTTTCAATTCATAATTCATTTCCGCATTTGGCAGGCCACCTCCTGAAAGGACGATCTTGAATTTACCCGGTCGCGTGGCTGAAGATATCGTAAGATCAATAAAAAGGCAATCTTTGCTTTCAGCTTTTGAAATCTTATTAATAGCGACGCCGGGGTAGTTGGTGGCAGCTTTTGTAAACGAGCTGATGTTCTCTCCCCGGAGCAGCAATTGAAGTTTTGGGTTCTTCATTCCTACCCACCAGTGCGAAGGATAGACTGCGTAGATATCAATACTGAATGCGTTGTATGAAATGCAAATAAGAATAAGAATGAACATTTTTTTCATAGCGCTATTTATCTTTTATACGTAAGGTAAGTAAGCCTGCTAAGATCATGGAACAACCGCCAAGTACAATTGCATAAATCGCCTGGCTGCCAAATAAGTGCTTGGTAAAAACTCCAAGCAATGTAGCAGCAAGTATCTGAGGTATCACAATAAAGAAATTAAAGATGCCCATATAAACTCCCATCTTGTGAGGAGGCAGAGACTGTGTTAGCATTGAGTATGGCATAGCCAGAATGCTGGACCATGCAAAACCAATTCCTGCCATACTTATTATTAACATGTTCTCATTATTAAAAAGATAAAACGATATAAGTCCGAGCCCGCCGCAAACGAGGGCGATCAGGTGGGTGACAGGTCGCGAAAATTTAAATGCCAACACCGGCAGTAAAAACGCAAACAACGCCGCAAAGCCGTTGTAATAGGCAAATAAAACACCGACCCAGTTTCCGAGTTTGTTATATTCAGAAGAAGATGTATCCGTCGTATTCAACAAGTGCTGCGCCAGCGCCGGAGTAGAATATATCCACATTGAAAACAACGCAAACCATGAAAAGAATTGAACAATCGCTAATTTTTTCATCGTGCTGGGCAGATGACCCAGGTCGTCCAGTACTTCAACAAGCCCGTTGTCATTTCCACTTCGGTGAAATATTCCACCTATTAATTGAAAAAGGCCATAGGCCGCAATGCCACCAGAAAGAACATATAATTCCTTTTCGAGCTTATTGGCCGTGTTTAAATTATATATGTATAAAATTGCAGATAACACGGCACCAAGTGTAAACCATACCAGCCCTCTTCTAAAAAAAACGGCGGCAGGAGTTTTAATATTTTTTACGGAAATATCGGCTTCACCATACTCACCAAATTCTTTCATTTGTGCCGGTGAATATTCTTTTGTCGTAAAAACGGTATAGGCAATTGCAGCAATATACACTACAGCTCCGATATAAAATGAAATTCGTACGGTGTCAGGTATCCCTGCTGCCGATTCGTTGCTGACGTCAAATTTTTCCAGAATATATGGAAGCATAGATGAGATGACGGCGCCTATCCCGATGAAAAAACTTTGAGCCGCAAACCCGGTCGTCCGCTGCCTGTCGGGTAACATATCGCCAACAAAAGCTCTAAATGGTTCCATAGAGATATTTATAGATGCATCCAGCAACCAAAGAAGCAATGCCGCCATCCATAACGCCCATACGTTCGGAAAAACAAAAAGTGCTAGCGATGCGAATATTGCCCCGATCATAAAATAGGGTCTTCGACGTCCAAATTTTCCCAGCCATGTTTTATCGCTCATATGACCGATGACCGGCTGAACCAGCAATCCAGTCAACGGCGCAGCAATCCAAAGAATTGGTATTTCGTCAATCTTCGCTCCCAGCGATTGGAAAATCCTGCTCACATTGGCATTTTGGAGCCCAAACGCAAACTGGATTCCCAGGAATCCAATGCTCATATTTATTATCTGCAAAAACGTTCGGTTAGGCTTCGTACTATTGGTTCTTCTTTCAAAAGAAAAAGTGGATCCCGCCATGGCAATCAAACATTAAGTGAAGAATAAATGGAAGATAGGAAGTTTATGTATTCAACACACAGCTTCAATATAAAAAGAACAATTTTTGTTCCTGTTTCGGCAATATGATCAAAGTAACTCTCAACAGGAACCTTATTACCTTAGTAGAACATCAGACTAAAAACACGAACACC
>DASTIZ010000411.1:0-2727 GCA_035717045.1 Chitinophagaceae bacterium | reverse complement strand
TGATATCGCAGTGACTGGCGATGATCTTCATGCCAAGTTCATCCATATATGTTTTGAACTCGGTATTTGTCATTCCCCAAAACATTCCTTTAGATCCCTCGAAGCTCTCGATCTGTTTATAGCCATAAGAAGCCAACTGTTTTAACACCCCCTTTGGGTCTTTTGTAAGGTCATCCCGCACACTCCATAACTGAATCCCAAAATTCTTAAGCTTTTTGGCCGCGACGGTGGGGGATGCAAGGCCTGTCTGTGAAGCAAACCCAGCCAATGCAAATCCGCCTGTTATTTTTAAGAACTCTTTTCTTTCCATAATTAATAAATTAGATTTTATACAAACAGTTTATCTCCTTTTTTATAAGGTACGGCACCATCATAGCTCCCCGGTATTTGCTTATAGTTGAAATTCTGCTCAAGTCCCGGCTTTGATGTGAAATAACCCAGCAAAGTAAGCTGTTTCATCATAGAAAAATAATGACCAGGGTCTCCTTCCTTTTTATTTTTCATGTAGTCTTTAGCTTCCTTATCCAGCGAGACGAGCAAGTCCTTGCGGTGCGTTGCATCAGCTTTCATAAAGCTATGGCCATGTCTTTTATTACACTCTTCATTTAATTTCTTTATTCCTTCTCTGAATATTTTTTGATCCGCTTCTTCATAGCAGTCATTCACCATGACGGTCATAAATTTTCCCACTTCAGCCTCTTTGGCTCCTGCTGTCGTGGTTTTGGGAATGATGGTTTCCGCTACTTCGTCAAGGAATGCAATATCATTTTCCGAAAACATTCCTGCTTCGGCAACGGCAGTATCCTTGCTCTTACAGCCAGCAAGAAAAAGTTCTCCGCCTACTACGGTGCCCCCTGTAGCCAGCGCTATTAGTTTTAAAAGTTCTCGTCGGTCCATAAAAATTATTAATTATTAATTACTAATTATTAGTTCTTCCACGTAATTTTTACTGTTTACAAATTCCCCTTTTTTAATTCACTCACTGCATGATCAACAGCTCTTGCGGTCAACGCCATATAAGTCACAGATGGATTCTGACAGGCCGAGGATGTCATGCAGGCACCATCCGTATTATAAACATTTTTTACTTCATGCAGTTGATTCCATTTATTCAATACTGATGTCTTTGGATCATTTCCCATTCTTGCTGTTCCCATTTCATGAATACAAAGACCCGGATAGGCTTTTTCGTCATTGAATGTATATATATCTTTTAGCCCTGCTGACTCAAGCATTTCAGCTGCACTATTCATCATGTCTTTTCTCATGGCAATCTCATTTTCATTCCACTCGCAATCAATTTCAAGTTGCGGCAATCCCCATTTATCTTTTTGAGTTGTGCTCAATGTGACCCTATTGTCCGGGTGCGGTAATTGCTCACCCCAGCTTCCGAGCCAAAAACCCCATTCACCCGGTCCACTCATGTTATCCTTTAATTCTGTACCAATGCCTTCAACGCTCCAGTTAAGTCCTCTTGATGCGCCGCCCTGGTAGCCAAAGCCGCGCAAATAATCTGGTTGTTTTGTTTTTTTATCAATGTTTCGAAAACGCGCGACATAAATTCCATTTGGTCTGCGCCCGAATATCACTTTATCATTTAACCCATCATATCGGCCACCGGCGCCAACATGATAATGATGGTCCATGAGATTGCGACCTAACTGATCACTTGAATTTCCCATTCCGTTTGGAAATACATCAGATTTTGAATTGAGTAAGATCGCGGTCGAACCAAGCGTGGAGGCATTCAGAAAAATTATTTTTGCAAAATACTCGATCGCTTCTTTTGAATTCTCATCAATTATCCGAACACCTTTGGCTTTGCGCTTTTCTTTATCATAAATTATTTCCATTCCGATCGAGTGTGGACGCAGGGTCAGGTTACCCGTGCCGGCTGCAACGGGCAAGGTTGCGGAGTTGCTGCTGAAATAACCACCGAAAGGACAGCCACGATCACAAAGATTCCGGTATTGACAGGGACCACGGCCGTTCCATCCTTTTGTAAGATTGGCAACGCGTCCAATGATCATTCTTCGGCCATCCGAAAACTTTTGTTTAATGCTATCCGAAACATGTTGTTCCAAAGCATTTAGTTGCATCGGTGGCAGAAAATCTCCATCGGGTAATTGAGGTAACCCTTCCATACTTCCGCTGATGCCGACAAAACGTTCGACATAAGTATACCACGGGGCAATGTCTTTGTAGCGAATAGGCCAATCGATACCATGTCCGTCTTTGGCGTTGGCTTCAAAATCGAGGTCACTCCAGCGATAACACTGCCGGCCCCACATTAAGCTTCTGCCACCAACATGATAGCCACGGATCCAATCATAAGGTTTTTTTTGAACGTAAGGATGTTCTTTGTCGTTAACAAAAAAATGACTGTTCGATTCATTGCAAAAACCCCGCACCTGGATATGCTGATCCTCCTTCAATTTTTTTGTCAGGCGATTGCGATGCAACAATTCCCAGGGAGCGAGGTTGGCGGTAGGATAGTCCTGGATATGTTTAACATCACGGCCCCTTTCAAGCACGATCGTTTTTAATCCTGCCTTGCAAAGCTCCATCGCGGCCCAACCTCCGGAGATGCCTGAACCCACTACTATTGCGTCATAAGTATTGTCTGCCATAAAATAATTAATAATTATTGATTAATAATTATTGATTATTACAAGTTTCCTTTTTTAAACTCATCCGCTGCATAATTCGCTGCTCTTGCTGTTAGTG
>DASTIZ010000410.1:0-8988 GCA_035717045.1 Chitinophagaceae bacterium | reverse complement strand
GTGATCATTGTTGACGAACCAGAGGTCATCATGCTTAATATTCCTCCCGATCCACACCGTGCCTCATTAAGCGACGATATTTCAAGTAGTGGAACATTTGACGATATTGACTGGAATCCTGACGGAACTGAATTTGCATTTCTTTCAACATCGAGGGATCATAAGCAGGAAAAATTCAGGGTGGCAAATGCTTTAACGGGCGAAGTGAGGGAAGTGTTTGAAGAAATTGTTCCTACACAATATGAATCAGGGTGGGGTGCTATCAACTGGAGATATTTACCAAAAACAAAAGAGATCATCTGGTTCTCGGAAAGAGATAACTGGGGACATCTTTATTTATATGATGCGACAACCGGTAAACAAAAAAACCAGATCACCAAAGGCAATTGGGTGGTTACCCGTCTGGTGAAAGTTGATGAAAAGAATCGCCAGCTATATTTTATAGCTTGTGGCAGGCAACAGGAGAATCCATACTTTGCTCAATTTTATAAAATAAATTTTGATGGAAAGAACCTGACATTGCTTTCTCCCGGCGCAGGCACGCATTCAATAAGCATGGCTCCTTCGGAAAATTATTTTATTGATACGTATTCCAAGCCTGACGTGCCTCCTGTTAGTGTGTTGCGGGATATGAATGGGAAGCAGCTCATTGAACTTGAGAAAACAGATATATCACGCCTAAAAGCAAAAGGATGGAAACCGCCGACGCCTGTTGCTTTAAAATCTGCTGATGGCAAGGATGATATTTATGGCCTCATGTTCACCCCATCATCTCTCGATCCGAATAAAAAATACCCGGTTGTTGATTATATCTACCCGGGTCCGCAGAGTGGAAGTGTTGGTAGCTGGGCATTTAATGCAGGCCGTAGTGATCACCAGGCATTGGCTGAATTAGGCTTTGTTGTTGTATTGATCGAAGGTACAGGTAACCCGCTTCGTTCGAAAAGCTTTCATGATAAGTATTGGCCTGATATGAGCACGAACACGTTGCCTGACCAGGTTGCGGGGATCCGTCAACTTGCCCAACGTTATCCTTATATTGACACAACGAAAGTCGGTATATGGGGTCATTCGGGAGGCGGGTTCGCAACTGCTGCTGCCATGTTCAGGTACCCGGATTTTTTCAAAGTAGGTATTGCTGAATCCGGTAATCACGATAATCGAAATTATGAAGATGACTGGGGCGAACGTTATATAGGTTTATTGACAAAAGGCCCGGATGGAAAAGATAATTATGAAGCACAGGCCAATCAAACCTATGCAAAGAACCTGAAGGGTAAACTGATGATCGCCCATGGATTAATGGATAACAATGTGCCTCCCTATAATTCATGGTTGGTGATCGAAGAATTAACAAAAGCAAACAAGGATTATGATCTTGTTGTTTTTCCCAATGCAGCACATGGCTTTGGTCAATATTCACCGTACATGATGCGCAGGCGCTGGGATTATTTCGTAAAAAATTTATTGGGCAAAGACCCACCAAGAGAATACAAGTTAGAAACCAGGACTGATCCGAGGAATGGAGGACAGTTAGCTTTCTGATCCCATGGCGGGTCCGCCAAAGTCGGACGACGCCATCACCTCCTGACAATTTATTAAGGCCAATCTCAACCGGGTTGGCTTTTCTTCTGCCGAGCTCTGCAGCGGCGTTATCTCTTATAATTTAGCGATAGGTCATAATCCTGATATCCCTGAAATCAATTTCCTGCCCTTCGCTTTGAAGAGCAATAAATCCGCTGTTCAATAATTTGCCATCTATTTTTATTTTCGGATCGTAACGATTGACAACTCCGCCCCCGATCTGCGGTTTTGAATACTGTAACACGGTATCTCCATTGATGATATGAGTTATTAAAGAGTCACCTAATACAATCAGTTCTGCATGTACCCATTGATCACCATCGTACGTTCTGGAACTGGAGTGGATGCAATGAGATGGAACTACTTTTCCCTGCTGCATGTGAGCACATGTTACCGGTTGGTCTGTGTTTGCCATCACCCAACCCAACAGGAAATTGCATTTCGACCGATATGGGCCAATCCTGTTCTTTTGGCATGGTTCGCGGATCTTGTGAATGAAACATCACACCGCTGTTGCGCAACGTATAGGAGGGAGCAGTTTTTACCCATTGTCCCACAAACCGATATTGAAGCTTAAGATGAAAATAAGAGAAGGGGGTGTTGTAATAAAGATGGCCAAACTGCTCATTGAAATCTCCGTATTGATCATAACGTACTTTGATCATGTTATCTTCTACCCGGAACGTATTGCCAAAATTTTCTCCTGTTTCATGACGATGAATTTTTACAAGCCAGTCACTAATGTCTTTACCATTGAATAAGGCGATCCACTTTCCGGGAGTTTGCAACTTGTATTTTGAATGACAGGTAAAAGCAAATAAAATGGAAATAGATAAAAGGACGGGTGAAGTAAACCGCGGTAGCATAACCCTGCATAGTTAAAAAAGATTTGCGTTGTCTCAATTTTTTTCTTTTAAGTTGAATCCGCTTCCGGATGTTCCGCAACCAGTTCAATCTAAATGATCGCCTAACTTCATTTCCCCCTCCGGTTTATTAGCCAATTAGGTCTCTTCATACGGCATATTATTTGGCACTTATAATCGTTCCTGTATTGAAAACCAAAAAAGTAATTATGAAAAAGATTATTGTAATGTTAGCGGTGTTGTTCGCGCTCAGTGTTAAACAGGCAACGGCACAGCGCATAACATTTTATTATTATCCTACCCCGAATGTGTATTATAATGTAGCCTCTCATGATTATTTATATTATGACCCGGCTACAACAACATGGGTGACCGTAAAAGCATTGCCTCCCGGAATTGTACTTACGAGAACAAAATATACTGTGTATTATAATGGACCACAGGTTTGGAGGGATAATGCCGCTCATAAAACAAAATATAAAGCCAGCAAAACTGTGGTAAAGAAAACTACGACAAAAAAGAATAAAGGGAAAGGGCGAAGTTGATCTCCGCTTTTTCACATTTCGATTTTGCTAATGAATTTTCTCGTGGTCCCATCTCTTATTTGATTTGCAATCTGCTAAGCACCGGGATTTTTTTATTGCCTGTCCGCACAAATGTGGCTTTAAGTAAAAAACGGGGAAATTCTGCCACAAAAAATTGGTTTATCAGCATGGTACGAAACTGTTTCAATAAGTATGCAAAGATGTTCAGACGTTGTCTGTTTCAATTAGAACCATAGTTTTGTAGATATGAAAATAATGGCCAAAACACCAACCGGCATCAGTGGGCTTGATGAAATAACCATGGGTGGGATCCCTAACGGACGACCAACACTTATATGTGGAGGCCCTGGTTGCGGTAAAACATTGTTTGCGATGGAATTTTTAGTAAAGGGGGCCACGGAGTTTAAGGAGCATGGTGTTTTTATAACGTTTGAAGAAAAAATAGAAGAGCTCACGCTGAATGTCGCTTCGTTGGGCTTTGATCTGGAAAAACTGCAGAAGGAGAAGAAACTAAAGATCGATCATGTTCATATTGAAAGACATGAAATAGAAGAAACAGGTGAATATGATCTCGATGGGTTATTTATCCGGCTGGAACATTCTATTAAGGCTGTGGGCGCAAAGAGAGTTGTACTTGACACGATAGAGAACCTGTTTGCAGGATTGACAAATATGGGGATCCTTCGGGCAGAGTTGAAAAGACTATTTCACCGGTTAAAAGAAACAGGGGTCACCGCCATTGTTACAGGTGAACAAGGTGAAGGAACACTAACAAGACATGGGCTGGAAGAATATGTTTCTGATTGCGTCATCTTATTGGATCACAGAGTTATCAACCAGGTCTCAACCCGCCGTTTACGCATTATTAAATATCGCGGATCAATGCACGGAACCAATGAATATCCCTTTCTCATCGATGAAAATGGGATTTCGGTTCTACCGGTTACTTCACTTAAACTTGACAGGCAGGTTTCTTCCCGCAGAACGGGCACGGGTATTCGCACTCTTGATGAAATGTTTGGCGGTAAAGGATACTACCGGGGAAGCAGCATTCTTATATCGGGAACAGCGGGTACAGGCAAGACAAGTATCGCCGCCTCTTTTGTGAATGAAGTATGTAAGCAAAAAGAGAGAGCAATTTACTTTGCTTTTGAGGAATCTCCTGCGCAGATCATACGAAATATGCGCTCGATCGGACTAAATCTCGAACCGCATGCTAAGAAAGGTCTCTTAAAATTTCATTCTGTCCGACCTGCTTTACAAGGCCTTGAAATGCATTTATCAGCAATGTATAAAATGGTGAAGGAATTCAAACCAACAAGCGTGATTCTTGATCCGATTACTAACCTTGTATCTGTTGGCCCGGCAATGGAAGTAAATTCTATGCTACTGCGTTTGATCGATTATTTGCAAAACCAGGGAATAACTGTGATGCTTACAGCATTGATGAAAATCATAGATGAACGAATGGAAGAAGGCGTTTCTTCGCTTGTTGATACCTGGATAGCCTTGAAAGATGTGGAAACGAATGGCGAACGAAATCGTCTTTTATACATCATGAAGTCGCGGGGAATGAATCATTCTCACCAGATGAGAGAGTTTGTGATCACGGATAAGGGTTTAAAACTCGTGGAAATTTATCTGGGGCCGGCCGGAGTTCTTTTAGGCTCTGCAAGAGAGGAACAGAAATTGCAGAAATTTACTGGCCAGGCTCTACAAGATCAGCGCAACCGAAAGGAAATGGCAAGACGAAGACAGTCAACCTAAGTTGAACAGGCAAAAAGTTGATCCTCATAGACAATGGCAAAAAAACAACATACTTGGGAATTGAGGCTGTATGTAGCCGGAAAGACACCAAAGTCGCTGACTGCATTGACCAATCTGCGAAAGTATTGTGAGACGCATTTAAAAGGTCAGTATAAGATAGAAGTCGTTGATCTGCTGGTGCAGCCGCAATTAGCCGAGGGTGACCAGATTTTTGCAATTCCAACCTTGGTAAGAAAAGTGCCGGAACCGATAAGAAAGATCATTGGAGACTTGTCAAATGAAGAAAAAGTACTTGTTGGGCTAAACATCCGACCAGTGAAATAGATACATAATGAACAAAAAAAATATAAGCCCCAAACAGCGAGATGGTCAATATGTGTTTCGTTTATATGTCACGGGGGCGTCACCCAACTCATTACGCGCCATTGCTAATACAAAGAATTTCTGCGAAGAATACATCAGACAGGACTATGATCTTGAAGTGATCGATGTGTATCAGCAACCTTATGTTGCTAAAGAGGAGAACATTATTGCTTTACCCATGCTGGTCAGGAAACATCCGTTGCCGGAAAAAAGACTCATCGGCGATATGTCCGATACAGACCGGGTTCTGAGGAGCATTGGTTTGACAAATCATCCCGAAAAATGAAGCTGACGAAAACATATGAGGAACTTTTACAGGAACTGGAAGAACTAAAATCACAGTTGCACGAAGCCAATGATACTATTCATGCGATCCGCACCGGCCAGGTAGATGCGCTGATCGTACAGGGAGAGTCCGGTCCCCAACTATATACGCTTAAAACTGCAGATCATACTTATCGTGTTTTTATTGAAAAGATGAAAGAAGGTGCCGTGACGCTTAACAACGCCGGGATTATTTTATACAGCAATTCTCAATTCGCCAAAATGGTAAACGTTTCCCCGGAAAAAGTTGTGGGTTTGCCGATCTCTGAACTGATTCCTGATCTATCGAAATCTACGTTCAACAGGATAACCAGGCAGGGTTGGGAATCTGACAGCAAAGGCGAGATCTTTCTGAAGAATAAGAATGGAGATCTGATTCCTTTTCTGGTATCCGTAACATCGCTTGAGCTTGATGAGGGAGTCGCCTTAAGCATCATTCTTACCGATCTTACTACACAAAAGGAAAATGAGAAGCAATTGCAATTAAAGAATCAGCAATTGGAAGAAGCCCGGTTAGCCGCCTATAAACTAAATGAAGAATTGGAGGATATGGTTGAAGAAAGGACGAAAGACCTTTTGATGAGCCGTGAATATTTTAAATTTCTGGCTGATAATATCCCCGTCATCGTTTGGACTGCGGATCCTGATGGCAAACTTGATTATGTTAACCGTCGCTGGGTGGAATACACCGGTTATGATGTCGAGAGCGCAAAAACGAAACAAAATGAGTTGGTTCATCCCGAAGACCTGGCAGGAAGTGCTGCTGAATGGCACAAGGCATTGACAGAAAAGAGACCTTATGAATATGAATTCCGTTTTAAAAGAAGATCAGACGGAACATTCAGGTGGCATCATGCACAGGCCATTCCGTTTAAGAATGAGAACGGAACCATCACGGCCTGGATAGGAACAAATATTGATATCGATGACAAGAAAAAAGAATTGGATAAAAAGGATGAGTTCATCAGCGTAGCAAGTCATGAATTAAAAACTCCCCTGACAAGTTTGAAAGGCTATATCCAGTTGATGGAATACCAGAACAATATACCAGAATCATCAAAGATATTTGTGACGAAGGCGACGTCGTCAATAAATAAATTGCAGCACCTCATCGACCAGTTATTGGATGCCAGTAAGATCCAGGCAGGAAAACTTAAGTTTAATAAACAGGAATTAGATCTGACAAACCTCGTTGAACAATGTATAGAGAACAGTCAATACATGTATCCCGGTTTCAAAATAAAAAGAGAGCTGGAAAACAATATCACAGTCTATGGAAACGATCAACGACTTGAGCAGGTGCTGATGAATCTTATCAATAATGCCGTGAAATATTCCCCCAACAAAAAGGAGATCATCGTGAAGGCGGTGAAGAACGGTAACCGGGCCATGGTTTCAGTGATCGATTTCGGGATCGGCTTGTCGGGCCCGGATCAAAAATCTATATTTCAGAGATTTTACAGGGTGAATGGTCATGATGGCACAATGCCGGGCCTGGGTATGGGGCTTTATATTTCATCAGAGATCATCAGGGAACATAACGGTGAGATCAAAGTAAAAAGTAAGCTAAACGAAGGATCGGTGTTTTCATTTGTACTTCCCTTGTCGGGCCAGAATATTTCCCCGACCTGATCAGATGCTTTCCTGCAATATTCTTATTTTTCCACCGTTTTTATGAAGCCAGCCAATTGGTTTAATTTTTGGAATTAATATTCTATGAAACAAGATACCGTGCCGCCAATATCTGAAGCGAAAAGCACACTACTCAAGAAATCACTGTTCGTGGTTGTTGGAACCACTTTTTTGGTTTTTATCCTGACTTATTACCCGCTGGTTAATAAATCACAAACTGGCACCACGCCGGCCGCCCAGGGAAAAGATACTGTAAAAGCGGGGGAAGCGGTAAAGTCTGTTACCCCATCTCTTTCTTTTAAAGAAAAGATGGAACACATGATCAATGGTGATTCATCCGGTAAATGGCTGGCTGATAAGCCAGAGCCTTTAGAAGGTTCAATACTTCCTTTCAAAAGGATCGTTGCATTTTACGGTAATCTGTACTCAAAGCAGATGGGGATCCTCGGCGAATTGCCCAAACAGGAGATGCTTGATAAATTGTTGGGGGAAGCGAAACGTTGGGAAAAAGCCGATACGCTGATGGAAGTTCTTCCTGCTCTCCATTACATTGCTGTTACTGCGCAAAATCTCCCGGGGAAAGGAAATAAATACCGGCTGCGCATGCCTTTTCATCAGATTGATTCGGTAATGAAAATGGCGGAGCAAATAAACGCAATTGTTTTTCTAGACATCCAGGTGGGATTAAGCACCCTGCAGGAAGAAATACCTGCACTTGAAAAATATCTGAAGCTTCCGAATGTGCATCTGGGTATCGATCCTGAATTCTCTATGAAGGGCGGACAAAAGCCCGGATCAGTGATCGGGTCTTTTGACGCAGCTGATATTAACTACGCCGTTGATTTTCTTGAAAGGATTGTAAAGGACAATAATCTCACTCCAAAAGTTTTGGTGATACATCGCTTCACACAGGGGATGGTAAAAAATTATAAAAACATCAAACTAAAACCCCAGGTACAGATCGTGATGGATATGGATGGCTGGGGAGTACCTGCTAAAAAAATAGGCACTTATAAACACTACATTTATCGTGAACCGGTAGAATATACAGGATTCAAACTATTTTACAAGAATGATACGAAGAATAAAGGCCGCCTTCTTACTCACGAAGAGCTGCTGAACTTAAAGCCAAGACCACTTTATATACAGTATCAATAGATGCGGGTCGGTTCACTGCTATTTTACAAACCTCTGCTGTAGCGCACCCTTGTTACTACGCACAACCTCCACCGCTGGGGGACTGCTCGGGGTTGCATACTTCTACCGGCTAGTTAGTAACCCGCCCCTGCCTGATTTAAAATTTCAGCATTGTATAGCCTTTCAGTTGATACGTAGTGATCGCAGTCAATCCGGCACTCGCGACTTTGGCTTCGGGCACGAGTTTGCTTTTATCGATATTCCGCTTCAGCATGGTTTGACCGCACACATAAAATTCCGTGCCTGCATCATACAGTTCTTTTATCAGTTCAAGATTCGGATTATCTACTTTGAATTTTTCTTTATACATCCCGTTGCCGAAAACTGCATAGGTTGCCATTTTGCGCAACACAACTACTACATGTATATTTTCTTTAGGAACGCCTTCTACAGCATGAAGATTGATCAGCGTTGCAATGGCTTCAAGCCATTCGTTCAGGGAGTCAGGTTTTGAGGCATTCTCGGTTAGCTCCACGATTATATTATATTTAATACCAGGATCCGGTTTATGCGCAGCATCAGGTATCTGGTAAACCGGTCCGTATGATTTGATCAGCGGGTATAGTTTTGTTTGCGTCATTTGTGCCACGAGAACATTGTATCCCGTAAACATACAGATGAGAAAAAAAATCTTTTTCATACCTTTTAATTTTATTCAATGTATATCAAATCAAAAGACATCTCGTTCGAAATAAAATAAGCGGTGCTTTTTG
>DASTIZ010000409.1:0-6518 GCA_035717045.1 Chitinophagaceae bacterium | reverse complement strand
GGCTGGCAGTGGGCGGCCGGCACGGGTTGTGATGCTGCGCCATACTTCCGGATCTTCAATCCTTATATACAAACGAAAAAATTTGATCCTGAATTAGAATATGTCCGGAGATGGGTACCGGAGTTTGAAGAGCTAACTTATCCAGGACCAATTGTGGATCACGAAATGGCGAGGCAGAGGTGTCTGAAGGTTTTTAACAATGCTCTCAAATTCATTAATCACGGCCAAACCTTGAATTGACAAAATTGTTGAGTTTTGAACCAAACCTGTAATTGATGCCAAACCGGGTTCCAAACCGGTATCCCGATTCAAGCTCCCGGCGTCGGGTAAGCACATCTTCCAGGCTGGCTCTTTCTTTTGGAAGATAAATTTGATCACGAAGTAACTCGCCAAAAGTAAAAACGGTGAAAGAAAGACCGCCTGTTATTCTTATTTCAAGCTCTAAGTACGCTTCAAGATTTAGAAACTTCCAGTTGTGGAAATAATTGTGATAATCCAGGCCTAATTCAATGGTTCCCCATTTCTGGTTAAATGCGACATTGGATTCTATACCGTGACCAAATAATGTTTCATTTGTCCTGTCATATAATGTGGAGTCAAAATACAGATTGTGACGCGCATCAAGTATATACGCAATGGTAAAATACTTTGTGTTCACTTCTTTGTAAGGGAAGATATTATATTCTATGCCGGTACGAAAAAGTGTGCGCCGCTTGTTGTTGGATCGTGTGCTTCTTGACAACCCGGCTTCATATCCCCAGGACCAATGGTCACCAATACTTTTAACGAGGTAATGTGAAAGCTCATAATTATCATTTCGGATGATTTCCTTCTGGATCTTACCCGTACTGTCCTCATATTCGAATATGGTTTTATTCTTCCCGCCATTTAATTCAAACACCAGCTTGGTCTCTTCCGTTATACGGCTTGCTGAGAGATTGCCATTATATCTATAGTCTTTGATCGATTCTTCAGCATTTATGCTTCCAAACATACCCGTCCTGAAAATCCAATAATTCCACGGGTCTTTAGTGGCAGTCGTTGTACTGGCTTTTTGATCAGCAGGCTTATCAATCTTCATTTTTATATCAAGTTCTTTTCCCATTTTCGTACGGGCTATAAAAGGAGTAAGACCTATTTTCAAATATTTCAGAAGCAAAGCCCTTTCTTCAAAGTCTGTATTGTTGGCATCGTTAATAAAACGAAGAGTATCTGTTATTCCGCTAAATTGATTTTGACCAAAGAAGATCAGCTGATATTCATCCCCACCACTTCCTGTATTTTGATCAGTGATCAAAACATGTACATCCGCAGCCTGCCTGTCAAGAAGGAAATCTACAATATTGATCTCTGATCTTATGTAAGTCATATCACAACCATTATGGCAATCAATGAACACACGTAAGCGATCGGGAAAGGTTTGTTGGGATCTGGCCCGGTTTAAACCCGCAAACAGAAGTAGCGTAAGAATGAATAGGTTTCTCATGTAAAATTTATTGCGGTGCAAGGTAATACTATCCGACCTGCCAGTTTTACAACTTTTATAAAAAGAGAGAATGTCTTTGCGATTGATCAGGATATGCAGACGAATGGGATTTCAGGAATGTATCGTATAAAACGCTAATGGCTATTTTTCCTTCATTCCCAAGATCGATCGAAAAATCATTCACATAAAGATCGATATGCTGACGCATTACTTCCTGACTCATTTCCTGTGAGTGTTGTTTTACATAGTCAGCGATCGAGGGGTAATTACTAAATGCATACTCTATGCTCTTTCTTATTAGCTTATTTACTTTTGTGCTGATTACATTATCAATTGATCGCTTCACTGCAATACCGCCCAATGGGACTGGCACTTTCATCTTTTGTTCCCAGTATCCGCCAAGATCGATCACTTTATGCAATCCTTTTTGCTGATACGTAAAACGGTTCTCGTGAATGATAACTCCAAGAACTGCGGCCTCGGCCCCCTCTAAATCCCGGTTGGACGAGACTTGAGAAGTCTTCGATAGTATGAAGTCTTCTATTTTATCGAAGCGCATAAAAATTTTATTTTTTGCTTCGGGGTAGGCAAAAGAGAAAAGAAGATTTGCGGTTGTATTTTTTCCAGGTAATGCAATTAGGGCATTTTCAACTTCAGACTTCAGACTACCTACTTCGTACTTTGAGATCAATATCGGCCCGACGCCTTTACCTAATGCTGCTCCGCTATTTAGCAAAACATATTTATCCAGATTTTGAAAATAGGCAGGGTAGCTAAGTTTTGTCATATCAACTTTACCTTCAAATGACCATTGATTTAAAGTTTCCACATCTTCAAGAACCGGATCAAATTCCAAACCTTCACTATCAATTTTTTTATTCACGAGTGCATCGAAGATGAAGGTATCATTAGGGCAGGGGCTGTATCCAAGAGTTAACTTCATTATAAAAGCAATAATGATTAATTAATAATTATTAATTATTCCTACTAAAGCATTATTCAAATTAAAAATGGAGTCCTTCATATTCCATTTCTTCTTGTTTCTTTCACCAACATAATTTGAAATACTTCTTATTTGCAGGAAGGCAACATTTTCCATTAAGCAAACATAGTGCAGGGCAGCACCTTCCATTGATTCAGTCACCGGGTCAAAGACATCCCGGTAGAACCTGATCATCTGCTTTGACGTGCTGATCTGGTTAACTGAAATTCCTTTTACAAGTTTTAGTTTTGATCGTTTCAGGATCTCCTTATTTGGATTGATCAGCCATCCTTTTTGATAAGGAAATTGATCCTGGGGCACCAACGTAAGGTCAAAAAGCGTTTTTAGTCTTGCCAATTCAATCACACTCTGATCGGCAATGGCATCCTGTTTTACCGCTACAACCTGTCCGGGATCAACAGTTAGTTCAAAACAACCAGCTACGCCAGGTTGTATCACAAGTTCATATTTTTTGATGGTAAGTTGCCTGGTCAAATGATAAGTGCAGGCAGTTAGGCCAATGCCTGAAATGAGAATATCAACATTTGGGAAGTTTCCGGCTCTTGCGAGATCAATAAAAGGAGCGATCTCTTTAGCTGTTGCCGCAACAACAAGAATTTTTTTTCCCATTTTGGCAAATATCGGACTTCATTGGTAAAGCTGATGAGCTTACCTTTGCGGCTCTCCCGATACGATCGGGATTCCTCCGCCCAATGCTGAGAGGAAATTAAAAAGTAAAGCATGGTTTACTTAACAAGGATCGAACATTTCAACGCTGCGCATAAACTTTTTAATCCCAAATGGAGCAAAGAAAAGAATGATGAAGTGTTTGGCAAGTGCGCCAATGAAAACTGGCATGGTCACAATTTTGAATTGTACGTAACGATCAAAGGCGAACCGGACCCGGATACTGGTTTTATATTTGATGCAAAGAAATTGGGCGCATTAGTGACTGAAAAGATCACTGAGAAACTGGACCATAAGAATCTGAATATGGATGTGGACTTTATGAAGGACAAATTGTGTTCGATTGAAAATCTCGTGACGGCTATTTGGCAGGAACTGGAACCGTACCTGCCACCTCCGGTGCAATTGCACTGTTTAAAGCTGGTCGAGACCGGTAAGATATATGTTGAGTATTATGGTGGCAAATGAACACTATTCTTTGAAAGTATTAATTCAATCCAATGGGCAAGAAAGTAGCTATCTTCCGAAAAGAGCATTTTAATGCCGCTCATCGTTTATTTAATCCCGGATGGGATGACAAAACGAATAGCGACGTATTTGGAAAATGCGCCTTACCCAATTACCATGGCCATAATTATGAGTTGATCGTAAAAATTGTGGGGGAGCCCGATGAGAAGACCGGCTATGTAATGGATATGAAGGAGCTGAGTGACCTGGTGAAGCAGGAGGTGGTTGAACGGTTCGATCATAAGAATTTGAATCTTGATACAAAAGAATTCAAAAACTTAAATCCAACGGCAGAGAATATTGCAATCGTGATCTATGATCTTTTAAGACCGCATATTCCCGGTGAAAAAGATCTGCAGATAAGATTGTATGAAACGCCAAGGAATTTTGTGGAATACCCAGCTCCCTGAATCCTCCGAAGGAGGACTATGGGAAGCTTAAAACTTTTTGGAATGGTTGGAATTTGGTCCTGAAGGCTTTCGGGTCGAGATTTGAAATTTATAGAGTTATGTCTTATAAAAAAACTGAACAGTACGAAGACAAGATCACAAGCGGATTGATCAGGAGCTATGGTGAGGTATTAGAGTTGCTTGGCGAAGATCCGCAGCGGGAGGGATTGAAAAAAACGCCTGAGCGTTTGGCAAAGGCCATGCAGTACCTTACGCAGGGTTATCATTTGGATGCAAAGGCGATCATTAACTCTGCCAAGTTCCATGAAGAAATAAGCGAGATGGTGGTAGTAAAAGACATCGAGATCTACAGCATGTGCGAGCATCATATGCTGCCATTTATCGGTAAAGCACATGTTGCTTATATCCCGAATGGTTGGATAACCGGTCTGAGCAAGATTGCCAGAGTTGTTGATGTGTTTGCCAGAAGATTGCAGGTGCAGGAAAGATTGACAATACAGATCAAAGACGCGATCAAGGAAACACTGAACCCGCTTGGTGTGGCTGTGGTCATCGAAGCCAAACATTTATGTATGATGATGCGCGGTGTTCAAAAACAAAATTCTGTGACCACCACATCGGCTTTTGATGGTGAATTTCATAACAGCCCGACGCGTAGCGAGTTCCTGAAACTTATCACAGCGGATTTAGGCTAATCCGGTATATTTGTGACACCTTCAAAAGTTTGATCCTTGTATCAAACTTTTTTTTGTTCCGGCGCGTCACCAGCTATCGCCGGAAGAATAGGTTGCCTCTGTTTTTTGACCCATAACTTCGGCGACCAAAGGATAAACTATCGAACCATGAAACATGCATTTGTATTTCCAGGCCAGGGCTCACAGTTCAAAGGCATGGGTAAGGAACACTACGACAACAGCGTTTTTGCAAAAAAACTATTTGAACAAGCCAATGATATATTAGGTTTCCGGATATCTGATGTGATGTTCAATGGCACTGATGAGGACTTGAAACAAACGAATGTAACTCAACCCGCCGTTTTTCTCCATTCTGTAATTAGCTATAAAAGTATAGAGGCCACTAAGCCGGATATGGTAGCCGGTCATTCCCTGGGTGAGTTTACTGCATTGGTTGCCAATGGCACATTAAGTTTTGAAGATGCATTGCAGTTGGTCGCCGTTCGTGCAAGGGCCATGCAGAAAGCATGCGACATGAACCCGTCAACCATGGCAGCTGTCTTGAACCTTCCCGATGATGAAGTTGAAAAGATTTGTAACGACGTCAACAAGGAGACGGGTGAAGTGGTTGTTCCGGCTAATTATAATTGTCCGGGGCAACTGGTAATAAGCGGATCAATAAAAGGGATCGATATTGCCTGCGAAAGGATGAAAGCGGCTGGGGCAAAAAGAGCCATGGTGCTGCCGGTTGGCGGAGCCTTTCACTCACCATTGATGGAGCCGGCAAAAAAAGAATTAAAAGCAGCGATTGAGGAAACAAAATTTCATAATCCTACCTGTGCAGTGTACCAGAACGTGGCGGCTAAAGCGGTAATGGATAAGGATGAGATAAAGCAAAACCTTATTGATCAATTGACCGGCCCGGTTCGCTGGTCCCAAAGTGTGCAGGCCATGATCGAGGACGGCGCATCAAAATTTACAGAAGTTGGGCCGGGAAAAGTACTACAGGGTCTGATCTTGAAAATTGATAAAACAAAAGAAGTAAGTGGAGTGAGTTAAAAAAAATTTCTATCTTTAGGAAAGAAGCCGAACCGCTGTAAGGGTTTGGCTTTTTTTATTCGGGTTGTATTATTTGCTGCTATTCGGGACTCAAGTAACTTTTCCAAAGGTCAAATGACTCTTTTGGAGACGCATTGAGAAACGCTAAAACTAAGGTTATGAGAAAAATCGTACTCCTGCTGTTTGCAACATCATTATTTCTTCATGGCATTACGCAGATACAAATACCAGTCGGTTCAAACCGATGCGGATCACATGAAGCCATAAAACAACAAATGGCGGCCGATCCTGCTTATGCTAAGAAGGTTGAAGAACTCTTAAAGAACAAAGGCAATTACTCAAGAAGCAATAAAAAAGGACCTCCCTCGCAGGGCTCTTTCACTATCCCTGTAGTTGTTCATGTTCTTTATAATACGCCTGATGAGAATATTTCAGATGCCCAGGTGCAATCACAGATCGATGTTTTGAATGAGGATTATACCGCCACCAACGACGATTATAATAATTATGATGCTGGTTATAGTTCGGTAAGAGGCGATATGGATATTAATTTTTGTTTGGTGCAGGTCATACATAAGCAAACAAAACACAAATCATTTGGGTTAAATGACAATATGAAATATACCAGGAGAGGAGGCTCTGATGCCGTTGATCCTTTACACAATTTGAATATATGGGTATGTGATCTTGGTAGCAACCTGCTGGGTTGGGCA
>DASTIZ010000408.1:0-8577 GCA_035717045.1 Chitinophagaceae bacterium | reverse complement strand
CTTCAGCATTTATTGATGAAACAGCAACGAAATATGCCATAAAAGTATATGTCACTCAACCCGGCCGGGGAATCGCACACGACTGGAATTTCGGTTTTGATTTAGCCAAGACAAAATACGTTACACTAGCACACCAGGATGATTTGTATGTTTCAAATTATACAGCGGAATGCCTGAAAGCTGCCGAAAAATTTGATGATACACTGATCTGCTATACTGCTTATAGTGAGTTAATAAACGATGAGAGAGAACGGAGCTCAACGCTTATGCTGAACACCAAGAAACTTTTGAATTTCATGTTCATGCCTTATAAAAATAATATAAAAAGCCGGACATGGAAAAGATGCTCCCAGGCATTCGGCACACCTATTCCCTGTCCTACCGTAATGTTCAATAAGGAAATGCTTGCCGATTTCAGATTCTCTGAAAAATATAAAGTAAGCCTTGACTGGGATGCCTGGTTACGGATGTCGGCCATGAAGGGACGATTTGTGTACGTACCTAAAATTCTGGTAAAACACAGAATTCATGGTGCGTCGGCAACTACGGAAGGTATTATGGCTAATGTGCGACAGACTGAAGATTTTGAGATCTACTGCCGGATCTGGCCCAAATTCATTGCAAGAATACTCGCAAGGTTTTATGCGGGCAGCTACCGGTCAAATGAAATATGATCATTTGAAACAATGAAAAAGAATTTACTGAACATTTTGAAATATATCATCCTCCTCGGGGTTGCCTGCGCTTTACTATTGTATGCACTTCGGGGCATGGACGTAAAAAAAGTGTTTCAGCAAATATCAAGTGCAAATATTTTTTGGGTCTCCGTATCAGGGATCATTTCTGTTATCGCATTCATTGTTCGTGCACATCGATGGAGTCTTTTGATTGAACCTATGGGCTACTCGCCTTCGCTGAAAAACACCACCTACTCCGTCATAGTCGGATATTTCGCCAATCTTGCTTTTCCCAGATTAGGTGAAGTGTCGCGTTGTGGTGCGTTAAACAGGGCGGAGTCGATACCTTTTAACAAGCTGTTGGGCACAGTGATCATTGAGCGGATCATTGATGTGCTTAGCTTGCTGGTTTGCATTTTGCTTGCTGCCACAATTGAATATAAAAGACTTGGAAATTTTTTCAGTGAAAAAATATTTGACCCGTTAAACGAAAAATTTCAAAAGCTAACAGAGTCACCAACATTACTCACGGCGCTTATTTTAGTATTCGTCATCCTGGTTGGAATTGCTGTGTATTTTATCAGGAAAAATAAGAAGAAGAATTCAGCGTCGGGGGTAAATAAGATAATCAGGGGGTTTATCGACGGGTTAAAATCAGTAGGAAACCTGAAGCGGCCCGGTCTTTTTATTTTTCAGTCCGCATTTATCTGGGTTTTATATTTTCTTGGTGTGTACACTGCTTTGTATGCATTTTCGTTTACCAATGACTTAGGTGCAAGTGCGGCTTTATTTCTCCTTGTGGCAGGAGGAGTAGGAATGTCGGCGCCTGTGCAGGGAGGTATCGGGGCTTATCATTTGTTGGTGAAGGAAGGCTTGATTTTGTACGGAGTGGCAGCAGAGAACGGGTTGGCGTTTGCGTTTGTGCTTCACGGCCTTCAAATGATTTTGGTTATTGCACTGGGAATTGTCTCATTATTCCTGTTGTTTTCAAGTGGCAAAACTAAGCAACCAATTGTTGAGCCAAAAACCTGACCCTTCGTTTCAACCTATAAAAGAATTTTATTTACTTTATAATCCATCACTCCCTTATGGCATCAAAAAAAAGAAAGAAATATTACAGATTGCGCCAACCAGGCGCCAGGCAGCAGGTCGATGAAGAAGTTCAGGAGGTGGAAGAAGCGGAACCTGATTCAACGCCGGAATTTAAAATAAACATTTCGGAACCGTTACGATTCGCGCTAATGGTTACCGGCGGTTTTTTTCTGATTGCACTTATTGGCATATTCACCCATGAAATGTGGCGTGATGAACACCAGGCATGGCTTGTTGCGCGGGATGCGAACTCATTAGCCGGATTGCTTGATAACATGAACTATGAAGGCAATCCCGCACTCTGGCATTTTTTTCTTTTTTTGATAACGCGAGTGACACATGATCCTCTTTTCATGCAGGTATTTCATTTGCTGATCGCCACTTCCTTCATTTTCGTGTTCAATCGTTATGCACCACTAAGTAATCTTCATAAGATCTTGTTTTCATTTGGCTACTTTCCATTGTATGAGTATGCAGTCATCAGCCGCAGTTATGCGCTGGGAATTTTACTTGTTTTTGGAGTTTGTGCGCTGTACAAAAACCGGACAACTAAATATATTTTAATCGGGGTATTGCTTGCTTTATTGGCCAATGTCACTATTTATGCCATCATTCTTGCGGGTGGTATTGCCGGCATTCTTGTGATGGATTATTTTATTCACCAGCAAAAAAGCACAAAAATTACCTTACATCTTTCAGTCGGTATCATTATTTTCATTTTGGGGACGGCATTTTCACTTTATCAGATATGGCCCGAAAAAGATAATACCTTCCCTGCACCTTATGCTACAAGTGCATTCGAATTCGCCCGGTGGTGGCAGGTTTCATCCAAACTATTTACAACCTATGCCTACATTCCCCGGATAGAGGAGAACTTTTGGAACACCAGTATTCTCTCCAAAGATCCGGGCGTTATTGTTGCGGGCAGTTTTAGCGGGTGGCTGGAACAAAATCCTTCATTCCTGTTTTCGTGGGTGCTGATGCCCATTGCACTTTTTGCCTCCGGCGTCATCATCTTTCTGCGAAAACCCTTGATCTTACTCCTGTATACAGGCACAACGCTGGGACTTTTTTCTATTTACTATTATACGGCACTATTACACTCCCGGTATTGCGGCTATTTGCTGATCGCACTGGTTGTCTGCTATTGGCTTGCCGAATATTACCCGGAAAAGAAATTCCGCAGCGGAACAAAAAGCTATTTCGCAACCCTTGGTAAAAGAATAAGCAAGCCTTTTTTGACGGGCGTTCTTGGAATAAGTGTGATCGGGACGGTAATAGCTTATAGCATGGATATTCAATACAAATTCTCACCAAGCAAACAGGTTGCAGATTATATCAAACAGAATAAGATCGATAGTCTTCCCATAGTCGGCATGACCGATTTTGTGGTATCGCCCCTATCAAGCTATTTGGACAAAAAAATCTACTATTTGCAGATGGCAGACACTGGAAGTTTTACAATATGGAGTAAAAAAAGAAAGAACGACATGGAGTTTAAAGAAATGGTAGCCACTGTGGGCGATTATATTGATAAAGGACATCCAAGAGTCCTTTGGATCAAAAACAGCGCACCTCAGATAACTGCGTCAGACGGCAGGACATCCGAGGATATGACGAAGGCAGTCGTGCGTGGTGACCTGCAGGTGGATCTTATAAATAAATTTGCCCCGGGAATTGTTGGCGATGAACAATACTATATTTACCTGGTTCAAAAAGTTGATCCTGCCAGGGTCGATTACACCAAGTACATAAAAATTGATTAGAGCCCGCAGCTCATTTATCCATTTCCGCTTGAAAACCCTGCATAATTTGAACTTTTGAGCAAGGTTTTATATTTTTCGCCACTAAATCACATTTATGATCCATGGGAAGAAAGTAGTTGTCGTGTTGCCTGCTTACAATGCAGCAAAAACCCTCGAGAAAACTTACAGGGAAATTGATTTTAATATCGTCGATGATGTGATACTGGTTGACGACAACAGCAAAGACGATACCATCGACATTGCAAAACAGATCGGCATTAATCATATCTTAAAACATGACCGCAACTATGGTTACGGCGGTAATCAAAAGACCTGTTATAATTATGCATTAAAGATCGGCGCTGATATTGTTATCATGCTCCACCCGGATTACCAGTACAATCCAAAACTGATTCCTTCGATGGCATACCTGATCGCCAAAGAAGTCTTTCATGTCGTTCTCGGCTCGAGAATTTTGGGAGACAGGGCAATGATCAATGGAATGCCCGTTTACAAATACATTGCAAACAGGATCCTTACATGGACCCAGAATTTTATCATCTGGCAAAAACTTTCAGAATATCATACCGGCTACCGGGCTTTTTCAAAAGAAGTGCTGGAAAAATTGAATCTCGAGGCCAATTCAGACGATTTTATTTTTGACAACCAGATGCTTTGCCAGATATTTTATCTGGGCTATGAGATCGGCGAAATTTCCTGCCCGGCAAAATATTTTGAAGAAGCTTCATCGATCAATTTCAGCCGTAGCTCGAAGTATGGCCTGGGTGTAATTGGCACTTCAATAAAATATCGACTCAATAAATGGGGAATTCTCAAATCAGATATCTTTCATAAGCCCGCAGAAAAACGAATAGAAGTGATCGCAGGCAAATAACCTGCTCACTCCTATTCTATTTACTTTATGATTTCACAAATGAAAAAGTGCGTCTGTAATTTTCTGTCGACAGGATCAGGTAATAAAACCCTGAAGGGATCGATCCTGTATTCATTTGGATAGAATTCTCACCTGGTGTAATCCTTACATTTTGGGATCTCACTTCTCTTCCTGAATTGTCGATCACCTTTAATGACAATTGGTCGGCGGGCATATCAATAATTCGTAAGGCAAGAATGTTTGTGACCTGATTACTGAAAATAACTTTCGTTTTCGTAATATCATCACGGTTCACTCTTATCACACTGCTATAAGTATATTTACCGTTGATGTCAATTTGTTTCAAACGATAGAATTGTACGGGCTTCATTTCAATATCATCAAATGAATAATTTGTTTCCGTATTTATGCCGCCTCTTGCTGCTTGTGCACCGATGCGGATAAAATTCACACCGTCTGTTGATTTTTCAATTTCAAATTGAGAGAAATCTTTTTCATCAGTTGTCATCCAAGTCAGCCTGTTCGCGTCAGGTCGCTTCCAGGCAGTAAAATATTTAAGCGTGATCGGCAAAACGGTTGCATTGAATGCGGTGATCGTATAAGAGCAGTTGGATCCTGCGGTCCCATCAATTGCAACAAACACCTGAGTGCCTGCAGCCAGCCATCCCGTGGGCGCTGAAAGCGAGCCACCGGATCCCGTGGCACAGCCAATCTTTATCAGTGAGCCACATGATCCCACAAAGAATCCAATTTGAAAACCTGTCTCAGCGGCGTTATTTAGATTGTCACAACTAATATTATTTAATTGAACCGAACTTATTCCGTTTGATTCAACTATATAAGTATAAAATGCGGTATTCTCCAGTGAGAAAGCACAAAGCGATACGGGTGTTACTTCTGTTGACGGCTTCGCACACGAGTTATTATCGTCAGTGGCGGTGGTGCTTATCCAACTGGCCCCGCTGCACAGGTTGTTAGGTGGAGGATAATTCTTTGCTGACATGGTCACTGTACCCGCCGCAGGCGTCCACACACGGAGGTAATATGTTGTATTGGGTAACAAGGTAAGAGTCTGCGCTGGTGCCCAATAACCAGTGCCATCAACAAAGCACACACTGCTTCCAGTTTGAAGCCCCTGGCAGGTACCCGTACCTCCACAGCCGCTATACAACGCGACTTCTGCAGCTTGCACCGGCGACGAAGTTGCAATATGCACCAACACACAGGAGCCAGACGCATCAGTGGTAAAAGAGAAGACAGTTATCTTCCCGGATCCGCTGAATCCGGCACCGCATTCGGCAGAATTACCTGAGGTTGGCGAAATTGAAAAATTTCTCGAAACACTATCTAAAGCCAATACGTGGGGATTGTTACAACTTGCTCCCTGACCTTTAGCAAGAGTCGACATAACACATAGTAACACAGGTGCGACAAACTTCACGGGTTTCATAGTATACGGATTAGCGTGCGTTAATAAAATTAATAAGCAAAACTGCCGTATTGCAATGGTACCAGTAAGAATTTTGAAAATCGATCAAAAATACTCGGGAACCCGGGTAAATCTACCTGTAGAATCCGCCCTAATATCGATGCAGAAAACCAACAATATAGTATCTTAAGCCGGTGATTTTTGGTGATGGTAATTGTTACCCTGAGGTCGTTCTGAATTTTTTATTTAAAAACCAAAACATGGCAAATCATCATTTTGAAAGATGGATTTATAAAACAGTACTTGGATTCCTGCTTGTTTCCGGCGCCATATTTTTTATGTACTACGTCCTGACGCATGTAGGAAGAGACAATTGGATCCTATTCGGATTAATATCATCACTGGGCGGAGGGATTGGTGCATACCTGCTGAGCAGTGCTGCCGTAAACAAGGTAAAATCAGATTTGATCAAAAGGCAAAAAATCAAACAGCAAGCAGGATAAGACCCCTTTTCAACGCCAGACGCCTTAGTTTGTATAAGGTTAATGTATTCTAATGGCTTTCTAATGACCATACACGCAAGCGTAGATCGGTTTTCATTATTTCATAATGCATTAAATAACTCTAGACTCCCATTGTTTCTTATTGAATAAAGCAGGCAGTAAAAATCGAAAGGGTCTAAGTCTCCCCTTTGTCGTTGCGAGCAACGCGAAACAAAGCGGGGGACAGGGGGTTAGATTAACTAAGACTTCTGAAATCAACCGGTACAAGACGACTTACTCCCGGCTCCTGCATGGTAACCCCATAGATAACATCAACAGCACTCATGGTCATCTTGTTGTGAGTAACAATGATGAACTGAGAACTGCCACTAAAATCGCGGATCATATTGGTGAACTTGCCCACATTTGCATCATCAAGCGGCGCATCTACCTCGTCAAGTATGCAAAAAGGGGCGGGCTTAATAAGATAAATTGCAAACAGTAACGCTGTTGCTGTCAATGTTCTTTCACCGCCACTCAACTGGGTAAGCGAAGACGGGCGTTTTCCTTTGGGCTTTGCTATCACATCAATCCCAGTCTCAGCAAGGTTTTCAGGGTTTTCCAAAACCAGGTCGCACTGATCATCCTCCGTAAACAATGACGTAAAAACCTTGAGGAAATTCTCTCTTACCTTATGGAATGTTTCAAGAAACTTTTGATTCGCGGTGGCTTCAACTTCCTGTATGGTTTGTAATAAGCTGTCTTTTGCTGTAACCAAATCATTCTTTTGCTCAAGAATAAATTCATACCGTTTTTTCATTTCCTGGAAAGCTTCGATCGCTGTTGGATTTACTTCCCCCAGGTTTTCCATGCGCTTCTTCATCCTGTCTGTTTTCTCCTGGAGCTCTTCCACGGTCATTTCATTTATTCTTGCCTCATCAAGAATATCTTCCAGGTGAATGCGGAATTCAACATGTAGTCTCTCTTTCATTCCTGCCAGTTGCAGTTTCACATCATTCAACTTATCTTTTATTTCCGCAAGCAGGTGCTCAATTTGTTCTTTGTCTTTTATTTTATGACGAAGCAAGCTTTCTTTTTCATTTAATTCATTCCTGAAATTATAGTAAGCCTGGTCTGCCTCGTTCAGTTTCCGTTCTTCTACTTCTTTTGCCTTCATCATATTGAACAACTCTTCTTCTGCCTGCTCGAGTTGTTCGATGCATTGCTCGATTTGCTGTCTTGTATCCGAAAGTTGCAGCGTATTATTTTCGATTTGCTGCCCGAGTTCTTTTAACTGGTTATTCTTGAAATCCAGCTCCTGCCTTAATGCAGTTATTTTGCTTTGTTGTTTTGTTACATGAAGATTGAATTCATTGTACTGCCTGTTTGCTTCATTATAGCTCGCTTCTTCATTCTTAAAAATCTCTTCGCCTTCATGTACTTTGGCTGCCTGCAATATGAGCTCTTCACTCAACCATTTCAGATCATTCCGCGTGGCTTCAACAGAGCTTTGTGTTTGTTGTACCTCGTTTTTCAGGTCCTCAGATCTCTGTTGGCTTTGCCCCTGTAATGCATGAAGATTTTCCAGTTTGTTATGGAGCGAGAATACTTTGTTGGTCAACTCCTGGATTTCTATTTCGGTATTCTTTAATGCATATTCGCGCAAGTCTTCGTTAAATGCGATCACCTCATTGTGCCTTTCCTGGATCTCTTCCTTCAATAATTCCACTACTGCATTCTGCGCGATGATCTCTTCCTGCAACTTTTCAAGGTTCTTGGCACGACCGATCTTTTTACCTTCAAATAATCCCACACTGCCACCGGTCAACGAAAATTTTCCTTTTACATAGCGGCCATTTTTCTCGATCACCACAAAACCATTGCTATTCTCAAGCGCTTCTTCATTGTCGGCAATGATCACATTTGATAAAAGATGACGGGCAAGACCCAAATATTTTTCATCAACCTCGATCACATCCAGGGCCGGAATTACGCCTGGGAGAGACAAGGCATGCTTTGTCTCAACAACAAATTCGTTTAATTTATCAAGCAGAAAGAAATTTGCCTTTCCCTTTTTATGCTCATCCAATAAGTGAACAGCCTGGAGGCCTTCCTGTAGGTTATTTACAACGTAATAACTCAGATACGGCTCCAGCACATTTTCGAGGGCGGTCCTGAATTCCTCTTTTACATAAATAATATCAGAGAGAATAGGAGCTGTATGATTCCATCCTTCATTATTATGCAGGAATTTTAC
>DASTIZ010000407.1:0-4060 GCA_035717045.1 Chitinophagaceae bacterium | reverse complement strand
GCCGATAAATTTCCTATAAATCATTTTTGGGAGTTCTTTACTTGAAAAGGCTATAGACTCTGCTTTTTCCGGGGAATTTTCTTTTTTAAAAGTAATTGTTGTCATCGCGGTACCTCCATTCGGGAAAAATGATTTCGATGTTATTGTCTTTATGCTATCATTAACTTGTTTTATTTCCTGTTCTAGAGGTGCACTGGAAAAAATGAAACCTTCAACCTTTTCATTCTGCCAATTTTCAGGATTACTGTCATTTAGAAATGTATTAAAAATCGGCCGGTAAGTTAATAGGCCCAGCAACATCCCCACCATCATTATCCATTTCCTCCCAATCTTATCACTCAACCATCCAAACAATAAAAAGAATGGTGTTGCAAAAGCAATTGCCCAAAGCATAATCGTTCGGCTTTGTTCAAATTCAATATTGCATTTGGTTTCTAAAAAGTTTTGTGCATAAAACTGGCCGGTGTACCAGATCACGCCCTGCCCCATTACTGCTCCAAATAAAGCCAGCAAAACCATTTTGAAATTTCCTTTATGAGAAAAACTTTCTTTTAAAGGATTAACTGAAGTCTTTCCTTCGTCTTTAAGCTTCGCAAACAACGGTGACTCTTTCATCTTGAGGCGGATATAAATCGAAATGCCGACAAGCAGGATAGAAACCCAGAAAGGATAACGCCAACCACCCCATTCAGCGTTGAAATCGGCATCTGACATATTCAGTTTCACAAGCATGATCATACCAAGCGCCACAAACAGTCCTAATGTCGCCGTGGTTTGTATCCAGCTTGTATAAAAGCCTCGTTTACCAACCGGTGCATGTTCTGCTACGTAAGTTGCCGCGCCTCCATATTCACCGCCCAAGGCAAGACCTTGCAGTAATCTCAATATTAAAACAAGTATCGGCGCCCAAATTTTTATTGAATCATAACCCGGGACCAGCCCAATCAGGAATGTAGAGCCACCCATGATGATAAGGGTAAGCAGAAAAGTGTATTTTCTTCCAATCAAATCTCCCAGCCGGCCGAATACCAAAGCGCCAAAAGGACGAACAATAAAGCCGGCAGCAAAAATGGCAAGTGTGCTGAGGAGGGCTGCTGTGGGGTGATCCTTTGGAAAAAATTGCGTTGAGATAGTTGTCGAAAGCATTCCGAATATGTAGAAGTCATACCATTCGATCATGGTGCCGACAGATGAAGCAGCAATCACACTCCGGATGCTCGTTGGTTTCATGTGAGGAAGATAAATAATTATGAAAGAAAGTAAAATTTTTTATAGTGAGAGCTGGGTCAATAACCATTAATTCAAAAAATAATGTTGTTTCGTACATTTAATGCCCAAATAAGATGCTATGGCTTATCCTTTCCAGATAACTTCAGAGGAGCAGTATGAAATGGCTTATCGTGTCAGCGTTAATGAGCCTGAAGAGTTTTGGGCTTCAGTGGCCAATGATTTTTTGTGGAGAAAGAAATGGGATAAAGTACTTGAATGGAATTTCAAGGAACCAAAAATTGAATGGTTTCGCGGAGCCAAACTCAACATCACTGAAAACTGCATCGACCGGCATTTAAAAAAAATGGGCGAGAAGCCGGCCTTTATCTGGGAACCTAATAACCCTGAAGACAGGGTAAGAGTAGTTACCTATAATCGTTTACACAAAAGAGTTTGCCAGGTAGCGCAGATGTTGAAGAATAATGGGGTGAAAAAAGGGGACCGGATCTGTATCTACATGGGAATGGTTCCTGAACTGGTATATGCAATTTTGGGTTGTGCAAGAATAGGTGCCATACACAGCGTGATCTTTGGTGGATTCAGTGCACAAAGCATTGCGGATAGACTGGAAGATGCGGAGGCGGAATATATCATTACCTGCGATGGCGCTTATCGCGGCGGTAAAGACATTCCATTAAAAAGCGTCATTGATGATGCGTTAATTGGAAACAAGCGGGTAAAAAAGGTGATTGTCTATACAAGAACCAGGACGCCGGTATCAATGATCAAAGGGAGAGATCTGTGGTGGGAAGATGAAATGGAACATGCGGAAACGCAGGTTGAAAGAGATGGAGTGATTTCATTCCCCGCTGAGGAGATGGATGCTGAAGATCCTTTGTTCATTCTCTATACATCAGGAAGTACGGGTAAGCCAAAAGGTGTTGTTCATTCCACCGCCGGTTATATGATCTGGACAACCTACACGTTTGTAAATGTTTTTCAATATAAGCCGGGTGATATACATTTTTGTACCGCTGATATCGGTTGGATAACAGGACACAGTTATATCTGCTATGGTCCCTTATGTGCAGGCGCCACCACAGTAATGTTTGAGGGAATTCCCACATGGCCTGATGCCGGAAGATTTTGGGACATCGTTGATAAACACAAAGTGAATATTCTTTACACAGCGCCGACAGCGATCAGGAGCTTAATGGGGTTCGGTTTGGAACCGTTGAGAGGAAAGAACCTCTCGTCATTAAAAACTCTTGGAACAGTTGGTGAGCCGATCAACGAGGAAGCATGGCATTGGTATGACGACAATATTGGAAAGAACAAATGCCCGATAGTAGATACATGGTGGCAAACCGAAACAGGCGGAATACTCATATCAAACCTGGCAGGCATTACTCCTGCGAGACCAAGCTGGGCTACATTACCTCTGCCGGGGGTGCAACCAGTTGTGGTGGATGAAATCGGAAAAGAAGTCTCGCCAAAACCTTTGGAAGGAGGAACTTCAGTCGCTTCCGGAAATCTGTGTATAAAAGCACCATGGCCGGGGATCATCCGAACAACATGGGGCGATCATGACAGATGTCGTCAAAACTATTTTGCTACTTATGAGAATTTATATTTTACCGGTGACGGCGCACTGAAAGACGCCCAGGGAAATTACCGGATCACCGGTCGTGTTGATGATGTATTAAATGTGAGTGGTCATCGCATAGGTACAGCGGAAGTGGAGAATGCAATCAACATGCATGCCGGTGTTGTGGAAAGCGCGGTGGTTGGCTACCCGCACGATATAAAAGGACAAGGGATCTATGCCTATGTAATTTTTAATGGACGGCACAGCGATGATGAGTTGACCAGGAATGACATTTTGCAAACAGTAACAAGAGTGATTGGCCCCATTGCAAAGCCTGATAAGATCCAGTTCGTTTCGGGTTTGCCAAAAACAAGAAGCGGTAAGATCATGCGACGCATTCTTAGAAAAATAGCAGAAGGGGATACTGCAAATCTTGGCGATACTACAACGTTGCTTGATCCGGCGGTTGTTGATGAAATAAAAAATAATAAACTATAAAATTTTCTTTTTCTCCCTTCTCCGCCAGGAGAAGGGCAGGGATGAGGCCCAAAAAATAAAGCAGCCGGGTCAGCTGCTTTAAAAGGTTTTTCGAAATATGTTGAAGGGCTAGTAAGTAAACTGGGAGCGAATTTAATTCTGAATAGTATTCAACTTCTCTTTTGGTTTAAAAAGCTATCAAGAAAATATCCACAGTTAATTAAGATTTTCTGAAACGAAAAATTATTTTTGACGCGGTAACCATCGCGTTGAATCCAGGTTCCATTCTCATTTCTATGAAAAACAAAAAAACCAATGGCGGGTTTGCACGCATTCTAAAATGGATTGGTCGTGTATTGATCGTGCAGTTGATACTGATCAACATAAGTGCTGCTTTTCACGGTTATCGTTTCACTCATTACTACGATGATGATAAGGTAAGGAACCAGCAGTCCTCCCAGGGGAAACCCATATTGCGAACATGGCGATTGATGACCGGCAGAAAATTAGCAAAGTCATTGATCCAATATTACCCGGGTATTCCTTATGATACGGTTCAATTGACCACGAGCAAAGGAATAAAACTCGAGGCCTGGTACATGAGGCCGGATTTTCCAAAAGGAACCGTGATCTTATTTCATGGTTTGAATTCAAACAAAGGAAACGTATTGGGTGAAGCATTCGAATTTCTTGCATTGGGTTATAACACGATGCTTGTTGATGCAAGAGCTCACGGTAATAGTGATGGGAACGTGAATCCGATCGGGTATAAGGAATCTGAAGAAG
>DASTIZ010000406.1:0-2799 GCA_035717045.1 Chitinophagaceae bacterium | reverse complement strand
TGATCAAAAAGAAACTACTTTAAACTCCACTGTAGGGGTTGGGGATATCCGGCTTACTCAATTCTCGCATGGCGCCGGATGTGGTTGTAAGATCTCCCCAAAAGTTTTGGATGAGATTCTAAAAAGCAATCTTATAATTCCTGATAATAAAAAACTTCTTGTTGGTAACAGCAGCAGGGATGATGCTGCTGTTTATGATCTTGAAAATGGAATGGCATTAATTTCCACTACAGATTTTTTTATGCCGATCGTAGATGATGCTTTTGATTTTGGAAGGATCGCGGCAGCAAATTCGATCAGTGATGTGTATGCAATGGGAGGAAGGCCATTGATGGCAATTGCTGTACTTGGTTGGCCGGTTGAAAAAATTCCGGTGGAGCTTGCACAAAAAGTTATCGAGGGAGGTAGAACGATCTGCAGAGACGCAGGAATTCCTCTTGCCGGCGGTCACAGTATCGATTCTCCTGAACCGATCTTTGGGTTAGCAGTAACAGGGATTGTCGAGAAAGAGAACTTAAAAAAGAATAATACCGCGCAGGAGGGGGACCTCATCTTTCTTACCAAACCGCTTGGTGTCGGTATTTTATCAACCGCACAAAAAAGAGGATTGCTGAGAGATGAACACTTGAAAACACTGATCGACCAGTTGTCAGCGCTTAATAA
Source organism: Chitinophagaceae bacterium (assembly GCA_035717045.1). Taxonomy (GTDB): domain Bacteria; phylum Bacteroidota; class Bacteroidia; order Chitinophagales; family Chitinophagaceae; genus VBAS01. The sequence continues at coordinate 2,136 of DASTIZ010000406.1, read as the reverse complement.
GATCGGTGAAGCACTGGGAAAACTGAAAGGAGTGACGGCGATGACCGATGTTACCGGCTTTGGGTTGCTCGGGCACTTAATTGAAATGGCCGACGGCAGTGACTTGTGTGCAGAGATCTATTATGATAAAATTCCTGCCATTGATGGTATAAATAATTATATAGCACAAAGAATTTCTCCGGATGCTACTTCGAGGAACTGGAACAGCTATCATGAAAAAATAAGATTTGAAAAAGGCGTGAACGTGATGGAAGCTTTTATCCTTCTTCCCGACCCACAAACAAATGGGGGAATATTGTTTAGCGTGAATGAAAATTCAAAAGAAGACATTGTTCGGGTGTTAAACGAAAATGGATTAGGAAATTTTACCGGGCCCATAGGAAGGTTTATTAAAAAAGGCGAGAAGGTGATTGAAGTAAGAAAATAGGTCTCACTTAGCGTTTCTGTGTATTCTTAGGCTGTTATTTGCCGCAGAAACACGCAACACAGAAATAAACTGTAATGCAAATACACGACAAGCCACACATCATCTCAGCATTTTCCGAAAACGTGGATGCCTTTAACAATTATATCTCTTTATTGAACAAAGAACAATTTGAAGCAACCCCGAATGGCAAATGGAGCGCCGGGCAAAACCTGGATCATCTCATTCGTGCGATAAAGCCGCTGCAGCTTGCTTATGGTTTACCGAAGTTCGTTCTAAACATTTTATTTGGAAAAACCAACCGGCCTTCAAAAACTTACGATGAGCTTGTAACAAAGTACAAAACAAAACTTGCCGCCGGGGGGAAAGCAAGTGGACCATTTATCCCACCCATAATTCCGTTTGAAAAGAAGGATGAGCTGATAAGAAAATATACCGGGCAAAAACAAAAGCTGATCTCAAAAATTGAAAAACAATCGGAATCTGATCTTGATAAATACATTCTTCCGCATCCGTTGTTGGGCAAAGTAACTTTACGGGAAATGCTTTATTTCACGATTCATCATAATGAGCATCATTTGGGTTTGTTGAAGAATCGGAATGCATATTGATGGAGCTGTAGCTACGCCGCATTTGGAAAATGGCTACGTCACATTTATCTTCCCGGTTTATTTTTTCTCCAAAAAAATCTCAGCCATCATACACCTCACACTTCCCCCTTCTATTTTTTCAATTGTTGGTATAGAAACAGTCAATATCTTATTTCTGCCGGATAATTCCTCTTTTTGATCATCATACAATGAATCAAAAGCGGTTTGGCTCATTACCAGGAATTTTTCTCCTTTGTTATTTTTCACCTGGAGCATATTGCCGGCAAAGCAATGCATCTGATCCTTGTAGATTCTGATCACATCATGACCGCTGCTATCCAGCAATTGCCTGATGGCGATCAGCTCCCATTCCTCTTCAATAGCTTCTTCGCATAATATTGCAAAATCTTCCGCCAGTGTCATCACAACATTCGTATGATAGACGGCATGGCCGGTTTTATCCGCGGCAAAAAAGATAATCGCCCTGTATTTATTTACATTGGCGAACTTTTCCAGCAATGAGACATCGGTTCTTGGTGAATAACACGCATAGATCACCTTATTCTCATGATCCATCACCATGCTGCCGGTTCCTTCTAAAAATTTTCCTGCGGACTCAAATTCACTCCAGTCCTGGACATCCTTCACAACAAATTTTTGGGCAAGCATTTTCAGGATATCATCCCGTTTTTCCAATCGGCGATTGGGCGAGTACATGGGAAAAACGGAAACGATCCCATCGGGGGAAGTGCTCAACCAGTTATTCGGGAAAATTGCTGAAGGTTTTGCCGGGGCCGGGGTATCCTCGATCACCAAAACATTTATATCCTGTCTTTTCAATAACTCAACCATCTCATCAAACTCGCTCAAGGCTGTTTGTTGAAGCGCCTCCAGGTTTATATTTGCCGATGAAGACTGAAAAAAGTTTGTAGAAGCCGTTTCTTCATTGGGCCCAAAAGCTGCGGGGCGGATCATAAGAATGGTGTCAGTTATCTGCATGTTTCATGTATTGTGTCAAAGTTCGAACCGTGGCACGAATGTACTGATGAAAAAATAGTTTACATTAGAAGTTGGTATTATCTCCAAATGCAAAACCAGCAACGCCATCTTGCAGCTATTCTT
>DASTIZ010000405.1:0-3242 GCA_035717045.1 Chitinophagaceae bacterium | reverse complement strand
ACAAGGAGATATACCGACTATTCGGGTTCTGCACAGCAAACTGCCGATATTGCAATGACACCTGCGGAATTATATGAAGAGATAATTCGCCAGCGCAGGATCGAACTTGCATTCGAAGGACATCGCTTTTTTGATCTGAAGAGGTTGGGCCGTGATATCGTGAAAGCTCCACATTATAATACGGTAGCATTTACCGATACAAGAATCCTGGCACCAATACCACAGGGTGAAGTGGATGGCAATCCGAATTTGAGACAAAACGCAGGTTATTAATTCATTCAAAAAAAAGATTTATGAAAAGAATATTTTTTATAGTATCATTTGCTGCCGCCTTTGCTTTGAATGGTTGCATCAAAAATGATCCGGTGGTATTTAAAGACTCCCTGATCGAATTCGATGCAGCGATCTGGAATTCGAATGCAGCAGGACGAACATACCCGATACTTACAAGGGTGCCCGCGCAAGGAAGAGTAACCGGGGCCAGCCAGCCAACATTGACAAGAAGCACCGGAACTGTTGAATTACGGGTAAACCTTGTCGGAGCACAACGATCTACTCCCACAAATTTCACGTACCAGGTCGTCGGTGCTGAAACGACTGCTGTTGCCGGCACGCATTATACCAATCCATCAGGAACAGGAACGATTCCAGCTAATTCAAGCTTTGGCTTAATAACAATTCAGATTCTGAATCCTGGTGCTAGCACTGGCTCCAAAATTCTTGTGCTTGAACTTACCGATAGCCCGGACGCGAAAGTAAGTGTGAATTATTCGAAAGTTGGGTTGAGCATTTCACAGAGTTGAAACGTATAATTATTTTAATGATGGCTGTTCCGAATCAATCGGGACAGCCTTTTTTTATTAATCAAAAAATAAAACCTAATTTTCTTGTATTAAAAACTGAGTCATGAAAAAAATAATATTGTCTTTTGTTACTGCTTTGTTTATCATAACTGCAGGCGCACAAACAGAGCCTACACCAAAACCACCTTTGGAAGATTTTGTTGGTAAATACGTTTTCCCTGACGGAAGTGTAGTTCCGGAAGTGGATGTGATACTTTCAGATAATGCCCTTACCATGACTTCCAGTGCCGGCACATCTGTATTATCAGAATTGGGAATTGATTCCTTCCAGATCGTTGAATTCAGCGGTATAGCTGTTTTCAAAAGAGGAGACGATAAAAAGGTGAATTCCGTTCATATTGAAGCGATGGGTTATATATTAGACGGACAAAAGAAAAGCAGTGGAGCCTGGATATTCAGTTATTATTATAAGCCCAAAGAGATAATAGCGGCAAGATAATGGTCAGAAAATATAATCCTGCAATTCCTGCTGATTGATAGTTTGCTGGCTGCTCTGGGGGAGATTTTTAATTGTGCAGGTATTATCTTTCAGTTCCTGGCTGCCAATAATAACTACGTAAGGAATATTTTTCTTTTCAGCGTATTTGAATTGCTTGTCAAACTTAACAGGTTCGTGATAGAGCTCACACCGGATGGTCCTGCTTCTTAACTGCTGCATCAAATCAAAAGAAGCTTTGCTTTCCTTTTCTCCCAAATTAAAAAATAAGACCTGTGTTCCCATATGAACCTCCGCTGGAAACAGAGCGAGTTCTTCCATCACATCATAAATACGATCAACCCCAAAGGAAATCCCCACGCCGGGAACACCCGGAACGCCAAATAACCCCGTGAGATCGTCATATCTTCCGCCGCCGCCGATGCTGCCGATCTTTATTTCAGCCGGGGCTTTTGCTTCGAAAATAATCCCTGTGTAATAATTGAGGCCACGGGCAAGAGTAGGATCGATTGTGAGTGTAGGGGCGTTATGGCGACTGCGGGGATTCGAAGCAGAAAGAAAATGAGTAGTGAGTTCCGCGTGTAGGAATTCGAGTTCTTCAATGCCTTTTTTACCATTTGGAGATGATCCGAGCAGCCCTCGTAAACTCTGTATTTTTTGTTCATTATTCCCTTCGATCTTCAGATAACTTCCGATCAGGTCAAGCTGTTTCTTATTTAATCCTTTCTTATTTAATTCTTCCTTCACTTTCTCCGGGCCGGTCTTGTCCAGCTTGTCAATTGCGACAGCGATATCGTTCATCTTTTCGGGACCACCGCATAGCTCAGCCAGTGCCGTTAAGATTTTTCTATGATTGATCTTTAGTTCATAGTTCTTAATTCCGAGTTTAACAAAAACCTCGCTATAAATTAATGCAAGCTCAGTTTCATTTAAAAGAGAATTACTGCCTACAACATCAGCGTCACATTGATAAAACTCGCGGTATCGTCCTTTTTGCGGTCTGTCTGCTCTCCATACCGGTTGAATTTGGTATCGCTTAAATGGAAATGTCAGTTGGTTATGATTCATCGCCACATAGCGTGCAAATGGAATGGTCAGATCATATTTCAATGCTCTTTCAGTAATTCCTTTTACGTTCTTTCCTTGCAAGACTTTCTCAAAATCGTCTCTTATTTGTTTTTCTTTTTCAGGATTATCAAGCCCGTTATTGAGTATCTTAAATATCAATTTGTCGCCCTCGTCTCCGTATTTTCCCATTAATGTTTCGAGGTTTTCCATGGCCGGCGTTTCCAATGGCTGAAACCCGTATAACTCAAAGACATTTTTTATAGTACCAAGAATAAAATTCCGTTTGCGGACAACATCCGGCCCGAAATCTCTTGTTCCCTGAGGCAATGATGGCTTAGCCATATATTGGGTACTGGTTTATGGGTTCTGGTAATTGCTCATTGAAAATTGATCATTGAGCGTTGAATATTTTTGGATGATTTTTTCACATGCATCGTTGATCATTTTATAGGCTTCGTGAAAACCCTGTTCAGGACCATACCATGGATCGGGTACGTCCACATTCTGCCCCGGAAATAATTCATTTAATAAAAGATCAACTTTCTTTTTATCAAATTTATTTCTTGCCAGGCGTCGCATGTCTTCAATTACATCCGCCGACATGGCATATATCTTATCAAAACGTTCGAAGTCTTCTCCGACAAATCGCCTGGCTCTTTGCTGGCAGATGTCAATGCCATTGAGTATTGCGACCTTTTGTGATAATGGATGCGGCGGTTGACCAACATGATAACTTTCTGTGCCTGCACTTTCAACGGACCACTTCAATCCGGCCTTTGATATTTTGTCCTGTAATATTCCTTCAGCCAGTGGGCTGCGGCAGATATTCCCCAGGCAAACCATTAAGATTTTCATAGTGGCAAATGTCAGCCAAA
>DASTIZ010000404.1:0-9919 GCA_035717045.1 Chitinophagaceae bacterium | reverse complement strand
CAAGCCGCGGTGCATGGAGCGATGATATTTCAATTGTGCTTATGCCGGTTGTATAATGATGTGTCGCCCTGTCTAATAATGTGAGTGTGTCACCTTCTTCTGTCAGCACACCCAATCCGCCGGCAGGGCCACCAGCTTGTTCATAAGTCATCCCTATGGCGCCATTGTATACAGGATACGTATCTCCATAGCTCGGATAAAAAAGATCGAATACTTCCCTGGTAAAATATAACCACCCGTTTGCATCAAAATATTTTGCGTGGTTTTTACCGATCATTACCTGGAAATCTCTTTGCCATTGAGTGATAACTTCATGAAAAGGTTCTGCAGCAGGCGCAAAATAGTAAGGGTTATTTATTCCCTGTTCATGAAAATCCACATGCACATATGGCATCCATTGATTGTACCTGCCCATTCTTTGCTGGCTTTCGACCTGCGTTTGCCATGCCCAGTCACGATTCAGATCAAAATTGTAATGGTTAGTCCTGCCACCGGGCCATGGTTCACGGTGTTCTCTTGCACTTAACGATGGATTCATTTTGACTCCAACAACGGAATTGAACCAATTCACATATCTATCTCTTCCATCGGGGTTAACACAGGGGTCAATGATCACAACTGTATTCTTCATCCACTCCTTCGTTTTTGTATTGGAAGGATCTATCAATGCCCAGATTGTCATCATGGCAGCTTCGGAGGATGAAGTTTCATTACCATGCACGTTATAACTTAACCAAACAAGTGCCGGCGCTCCATCTTCAATGGGCGCGGCCTTGTCTTTTGAAAGGTTGGCAAGTCTAAGGTTGTTTGTTCTTATTTGTTCAAGCCTGCTGATATTTTCGGCAGAAGAAATATAAGAAAGCAATAATGGCCTGCCCTCATTAGTTTGTCCATATTGTTCGAGCTTAACATTTGCAGAAGCATTTGCCGCTACGTGCTGAAAATAATCGACGATTTTCCAGTGTGGTGTATATTGTGTCCCGATCTTATATCCCAGAAAATCATCAGGTGACTTTACCTGTCCTTTCGACAAAACAAAAACAAACAATGCAATTACAAACAAAAATCCCTTGTGCATAAGAATGATTTGAGTGGGCAATTTATGAAAGAGAATGCAATTAATATTTTAAAACAATAGTCTCCCGTTTGTGGAAGACTATTGACTGGTGACTAAAGACTAATGACTTACTGCTGCACTTCCATCATGGGTACCGTTGGCGCTGCTCCGGATATTTTTTCTTTAGTATTAAACTTCAGGTTATGAAGTTCTAAAACCAGCGAAGTATAATAATAACCGCCATTGAAACCGAACTGTGTGGCATTACGACTGTAAACAAAACGGCCCTCACCCGTATTTCCAAAATTCTTTAGCTTGTCAGGATAAACATTCCCGATATTATTTGCCCCGATAGTGATGCTGGCAAAATTCTTCACCTTATAGCTCATGCTTGCATCAGTAACCATTTTTTCACTAAAGAATTCATCCAGGGCCGGATTACCCGGATCCCTTGTTGCTACTTTTCCAAAACTTGTACTGCGGGCATTGAATGTCCATTTACCGATCCGGTAATTAAGATTGACAGAAATTTTATGCCGGGGCTGCGCTTCCTCATAACGTCCTTTTTCATCCCGGGCAAATAAACGGGCCTGCAAAGTGGCATCAGTAATAGTGCTGACCCTGGCATCACCAAGAACTTCAGTCTTGTTGATATTGGCGGCACCTGTGATTGCCAGTGTTCCCGCTCCCAATTTATCGGCAAATGAAATGATCGCGTCAATACCCTTTGTCCTTGTATCAATCGCATTTGTAAAAAATATTACCGCGCTAACATCACTAAGATCGGGATATTGATTCAGGATGGTATTGACCGCATTCGCCTCTGGGGCATCAAATCTTCTAAACGATGAACTCAATACAATACGGTCATCAATATCGATCAGGTAACCATCAATGGTAATTGCCATTTTGTTTTTGATCAGCCTGCTTGTCAACCCGACACTGTAGTTGGTTGACTTTTCTGCATCAAGACCCGGAATTCCAAATGCCCCCGCGACAAGGCTATTATTACGGAAGGTCCCCTGTTGGAATGGTTGAAGGCCCTGCGAAGTCTGAATAAATACTGTGCTGATAGCGCTGAAATATCTTTGATGCATGGATGGAGCCCTGAAACCATTGCTGACTGCTGCACGAACAGCTACCGGTTTGATCACCTGGTAACGTATTGCCAATTTTCCCGCTACGCTTGAACCGTAATCGGAATAATGTTCATAACGACCGGCGCCGTTCAAAAGAAGTTTGTCCGTTATGTCTGTTTCGATATCTGCATAACCGCCAAATACATTTCTTTTTGCATCAACAGCATTGGAAGGTTGAAAACCCGGAAACACCTGGGCACCGCCTACCCTGCCGGAAGCCGGATCATAATTTAAATAAGATGCCGGTTCGCCCTCATGAATTCCATAATTATCCTTGCGGAACTCACCACCAAGAGCAACGTTAAACGATTTCAAACCCAATTGAGCACCAAAATCTCTTGAGATATTAAGATTACTGGTGTATTGATTAAACCGAAGCTTTCCTGCATAAAATTCTGTTGGCGCAGTTTCTTTCAACGCATACTGCGAAGCATTGTTAGAATTGGTTATGTCAAAACGAAATGAGTTGCCTCCAATAGCCTGGCTAAGGTCCCAATTCCAGCTGCCTGCAAATTTTCCCTCCAATCCTGCCGTCAAATATCTATCTCTTATGATTGAATTGATCTCCGGCAGAAACCCATCAGGCCACAGTTCGGCAATCACTTGCGATGTTTGTTTCGGATAACGATAAAAACCTGCTGCTTTCCCGTCGCGATAATTAACACCTGCCGTGAGAAGAAACTGAACATTCTTTGCCAAAGGCAATCCCATATTTATCAATCCGCCATAATTATAGACCTCCGAATTACCAATATGCATATTATTCTTCCTGCTAAATCCTCTTTGAGCAATTAACTGTTCATCAAGGGCCACATTGTTTGTATAAACGGTACCCGTATAATTCCCGGAACGGTTAGTTGGATCGCGATGACGAATGTCACCCGAAATATTCAAATACCCTCCCTGATTGCCCAGGCTAAATCCTTTGTTCAATCCTATTTGCTGCACCTCACCATCACCTTCATACGTTTTACCCCAGTGACCATATAAGGATGTACCTGAGGAGTTCTTCTTTAACACAACATTGATGACACCGGCAATCGCATCTGAGCCATATTGTGATGAAGCGCCGTCCCTTAACACTTCTACCCGTTCAATCGCTGCCGCAGGAATGGCATTCAGGTCGGTTCCAACAGAACCCCGGCCAATTGTTCCGTTCACATTCAATAGTGCTGTGTTGTATCTTCTTTTTCCATTGACCAAAACAAGGGTCTGATCCGGTCCAAGCCCACGAATAGTAGCGGGGTCGATATGGTCGGTACCGTCGGCAACAGTCTGCCTGCTTGAATTATAAGATGGTGCCACAAAATTTATCATTTGTGTTGGTTCTACCTGTCCTGTTAGCGTTAGCTCACGACCTGTAATTACATCAACCGGTACGGGCGTCTGTGTGCTAGAGCGGTTCGTGGCAGAACGGGATCCTACCACAATTATCCTGTTAAGTTCACCGGAATTTTGCATGTCAAAATTATTTTCAGACACCATGTTAGCAGTTGCTGTAATTTGTTTACGCTGGGTAACTACACCAACATAACTGATCACCAGGGTATAAGTGCCCGGCGCAACTTTTAATTCATAATTCCCGCTTGCATCTGATACGGTACCGCGCCTGGTTCCGTCAAGTATGACTGATGCACCAGCCAATGGTAAACCGTTCACATCCTTAACGGTTCCCCTCAAGATGGCAGTTTGCGACAATGCGGTTGCAGAAAGAAAAAAACAAATAAACAAAAAGCCAAAGCTTTTGAGCCGTAATAAAAGTTTTCCCGTGGTCATATGCAGTGTTTGTCCGAAGGACTCCTTCGGAGGTTTGACGAATGAAAGGATAGGTCATGACTGTTTTTCAATGATACTTCAGGGGTAAATTTAAAGGTAAAGATTTTAAGATAAAAAAGTCAGAACTGTTTACCTTGTGTAAGCAAAGTATTCTCATGAAGAAAATCTTTTTATTACTTGTTTCACCTGTTCTGTTTCATTTCTCCTGTACAACAACCAGGCAGGGAACAACACTTATTGATCAATACAGATACCAGGTTCAGAAAAAAATAATTTGTGAGAACGGCGCGGTTGTTTCTGCACATCCGCTTGCCAGTAAAGTAGGCGTAGCAATTTTGAAAATGGGAGGCAACGCTGTTGATGCGGCAATTGCCACTCAATTAGCGCTGGCAGTTGTATATCCAGGTGCCGGTAATATTGGTGGTGGTGGTTTTATGGTTGCAAGGTTAAGTGACGGTAAGCTTGTCTCGATTGATTACAGGGAAAAAGCCCCAGGCAAGGCTCACCGTGATATGTATCTTACGGCCACGGGTGAACCACAATTTGAATTAAGTCAGAATGGTCATTTATCGGCAGGCGTACCTGGCACAGTTTCCGGGTTATTCGAATCTGCTAAATACGCGAAGCTTTCATTCAGTAAACTGATTCAACCTGCAATTGACCTTGCCGAGAATGGATTTGTTATTTCGTCCCATGAAGCAAGAGCATATAATGGACTGAAAGATGAGTTTGAAAAATATTGCACCCAAACACCGGCATTTGTGAAAGCGATTCCCTGGAAAGGAGGCGATACACTTTTTCAAAAAGATCTTGCCGAAACGTTGAAACGAATTAAGAAAAAAGGAGCTGAAGGATTTTATGAAGGAGAAACCGCGAGATTGATTGTTGAAGAAATGAAAAGAGGAAAAGGAATGATTTCATTGGAAGATCTGAAAAATTACAGAGCCGCATCAAGAGAGCCGCATGTTTTTGATTACAAGGGGTACAGGATAATTGGTATGCCCATGCCAAGCAGCGGGGGTGTGCTTGTCAACCAGATGATGAAAATGATCGAGGATAAACCGATCGCTTCTTATGGTTTTCATTCACCCGAAGCTGTGCAATTAATGGTAGAAGCGGAACGTCGTGCTTATGCTGACAGGGCACAGTTTATGGGAGACGCCGATTTTTATAAAGTACCCGTCGCAACGCTTATCAGTGAAAACTATTTGAAAGAAAGAATGGCTGATTTCATTCCGGGCAAAGCGAGTACAAGCGAGCAGGTAAAACCGGGAGATATTCCTGCCATGGAAAGTGAAGAAACAACTCACCTGAGTGTGATCGATAACGATGGAAATGCAGTGGCCGTGACAACAACTCTCAACAACTCTTATGGAAGTAAAACCGTAGTTGGCGGCGCTGGTTTCCTATTAAATGATGAAATGGATGATTTCAGTATTAAACCGGGTGCTCCTAATATGTATGGCGCCATTGGTGGTGAGGCTAATGCGATCATGCCGGGAAAAAGAATGCTCAGTTCGATGACACCGACAGTTGTACTAAAGAATGATCAGCCCTATTTGGTCGTCGGCACACCGGGTGGCACGACAATTCCGACGTCGGTTTTTCAAACTCTGATCAATATCATTGAATTCAACATGAGTACTGAAGATGCTGTATGGAAACCCAAATTTCATCATCAATGGTTGCCTGATGAAGTGTACCTGGAAAAAGGATTTTCAGAAAGTACAAAAGCATCATTGGCGAATATGGGATATAAAATTGTTGATAGAACCGGAATCGGCAGAACAGAAGTAATTAAAGTTTTACCGGATAAAAAATTTGAAGCCGTGGCTGATAACCGGGGTGATGATCATGCAGAGGGCTGGTGATTATACGCAATAATTAATAATGAATAATTAATAATCAGATGGGCTTAGGAAAAGAATATTTAACAACAGTAATCAAAAGACTTAAGTACTATAAAGATCTTGGTGAGAAAACTTTTGAGCAGTTAGAAGAAAAAGATCTTCATTACCTGCCAACCTCCGAATCAAACAGCATTGCTATCATTGTTCAGCATCTGGCGGGTAACATGCTTAGCCGGTTCACCAATTTCTTAACTGAAGATGGAGAGAAAGAATGGCGGCAACGTGACGATGAATTTGAAATACACAATTATTCGAAACAACAAGTGATCGATCTCTGGAATAACGGTTGGGAATGTTGCCTCAACGCGTTGGACTCTTTGACTGAAAACGATCTGGAAACGATAATCTATATCCGCAAAGAGCCCTTGAGTGTCGTCGACGCGATCAACCGCCAGCTGGCACATTACCCCTATCATATTGGCCAGATCGTTTATATCGGGAGAATGATAAAAAATAACGAATGGAAAAATTTATCGATACCGAAAGGACATTCTCAACAATACAATACAGGAGACCAGTTAAAAGACCCCGCTAAAAACTATTAGCAGCCTTGCTTTCAGGTCATTAAAACATCTTTTTTCTTTTTTGGACTTACTATTTGAATGGCCGGATTTAATTTCTATTTTTACGCCCCTATAAGTCCAGCCTGTCACCATTTCTTCAGGCAAAATCCTTTCTGAAAACCGGGGTAATCTTAATCAGTAAACAACTGACCATGAAAATTTTGTTTTCTGCAATAGTCTTATTGCTTACTATTTCTGCTCATAGCCAGCTACAATACGGAGTTTTTGCCGGGCCACAGGTTACTGATGTCCGCTATACAATCGATGAGAAAAGGCAGGAAAGTTCAGTAAAGCTCGGAATAAATGCCGGGTTTCAAATGAAAGTACCTTTTGAGGGTCGCTTGAGCTTTGCACCTTCCATTATGTACAATCTTCGGGGCTATAAAGTTGACAAGTTCGTGGGAATCGCTTTTCCGCCTGATTCCTTGGCCGCTAACGTGGATACAAGATTTCATACTATTGAGCTTGCTTTTTTACTACAACACGATTTTAACCTGCGGCCGGGGCATTTCTTTATCCGCTTTGGACCTTCTCTTGACTTTGCACTGTTTGGCAATGAGAAATTCACGACGATCAACAACACATCGGTTGACCGGAGCATGAAGTTCAGCTTTAGTGATTATGGGCATTACCTGGCCTCTGCCATTATTCAACTTGGGTATGAGACGGTAAATGGATTGTTTTTTTATGGCCATTATAATTACGGTCTTACCACGATGAACAACTGGGATTATGGCCCGGGTATTGGCAACAGGGCGGCAGGGCTTACTATCGGTAAGTACTTTAAAAGCAAATAAGATAGTTTCGGGAATTTGAACCACCATTGCTGTCTATATTTAACATTTACCTCCCACCATTTGCTTCTGGTGTTTCTGACCTTTGGTACTTAATTTGCCTTAAGGAGGCGATTGGTTATTTTTACATTATAAAGCTCTGCTTCTGAAGACCTTCAGGAAAATAATTAAATGGGTTTTGATCGTACTGCTATTTATCATAATAGCCGGGGCAATTTTTGTCAATACGGACTGGGGCCAGAACATCATTGCAAGAACCGTTACCAGTCGCTTGTCACGTGAGCTTAAAAGCAAGATCACGATCAAACATGTTAGCTTTTCTCTGTTTAATAAAATGAATCTTGAAGGTGTCCTGATTGAAGATCAGAAGAACGACACGCTTCTTTCTGCAGCTAAAATGCAGGTTCGTATTACCGATTGGTTCTTCTTAAAAGACCATGTGGTACTTCAGTATATAGAATTGAGTGACGCTGTGGTTCACCTGAACCGGGTCGATTCAACCTGGAACTATCAATACATTCTTGATTATTTTTCCGCGGGACCGTCGACTGGTAAAAAGAAAAAAGCAGTTGAATTGGATTTTAAGAAAATTAAGTTAAACCATGTCGCGTTCCTGAAAAAAGATGGCTGGCGTGGCGAGGATATGGAGTTCACGCTGTCGATGATGGATCTTGACGCTGAGGAAATAAACCTCCATACAAAAAAGATCGAAGTAAATTCCCTCGATTTCTCCGACCCGGTTTTTGTCATTAAGAATTATACGGGCAAAAAACCCAGGATAATAAGATCGGTAATCGATGAGGAAGAGATAAGGGAAGAAAAATTGGATTCTCTTTTAAGTTGGAATCCTGAAAACTGGACAGTTCATATTGATAAATTAAAGATCAACAATGGTAATTTTAAAAACATAAAAGAGATCCCGGGAGACTATAACACATTTTTTGACGGAAGAAATATTGACTTTGCGCTGATCAACGGGACTTTCTCAAATGTGATCCTTTATAATGACACATTAACTACGTCGATTCATTTAAGTACAAAAGAAAGAAGCGGTTTTGAAGTAAAGTCGATGGTAGCCGATGCAAAGATGACGCCCCATGAAATGACATTTGATAATTTAGAGATCAAAACCAACAACAGCATTATCCGGGATTATTTCAGTATGAAATATGAAGATTTCGGAGATATGAGTTCTTTCATTACCAAAATAAGGATGCAGGCAAGATTTGATGATGCCGAGGTCGACAGCGAGGATATCGCTTTTTTTGCCCCGGCAGCCGGATCGTGGAATAAGAAGATCAAAGTAAGTGGCCTGGCAAGAGGTACCGTGGATGATCTTTTTGGAAGCGAGATGATCATCCAGGCCGGGAACAATACTTACCTGGATGGTGATATCAGTTTAACCGGGCTCCCCGATATTGACAAAACATTTATCGATTTTAAAGCAAATAGTTTTCGAACCACTTATGCCGACGCTGCCACTTTTTTGCCAGGAATAAGAAAGGTAACAAAGCCACGCTTGCAAAGTATATCCTATGTGGATTTCAATGGGAGCTTTACCGGGTTTGTTAAGGACTTTGTAACCTATGGTACGATTCGTACCAACCTCGGAACCATTACCAGCGACCTGAACATGAAATTGCCTGATGGCAGAGAACCTTTTTATTCAGGGAATATTGCCTCACAGAATTTCAATCTCGGTCAATTCCTCGGTGAACCAAAACTTGGAACAATCTCCTTCGCCGGGACCGTAAAGGGAAGGGGCATTAAATGGAATAATATATCTGCAGAGATCGATGGAAAGATCAATCATATTGCTTATAACAACTATCACTATGAAAATATTACTGCCAAAGGTTCCCTTGACAAAAAAATATTTGAAGGCGATTTTTCAATAAATGACAGCAATGCTGTGGCTTCACTTACCGGGGTTATCGACTTGAGTGGCGCCGTACCGCGTTTCAATTTCCTGGCGGACGTTGACACGATAAACTTCAGGCCCTTAAATATTTTACAGGATAATTATTCATTCAAAGGCAAACTTGATTTCAACTTTTCAAGCAATAATATTGACAACTTCCTGGGTAATGCAAACATCAGGAATGCTACCCTGAAAAAAGATGGCAAATCGATCTCTATCGATTCTTTAACGATCAATTCGGAGTACATCAATGCGGTAAAGAATCTGTCGGTTCGCTCAAATGAGATTGAAGGAAATTTAGTGGGTGATTTTTCATTAAGTGATCTGCCGAATGCATTCAAGCTTTTCCTCAATAAATATTATCCCGCTTATATCACCCAACCGGTGTACAGGATAAGAGACCAGGCATTTACGTTTAACATCAAAACGAACTATGTCTCTGACCTGTTGAATTTGTTTGATACAACATTACAGGGTTTTAACAACAGTGAAGTAACCGGACGGCTTGATACCCGGCAAAATCTGCTTGAGCTGAACACGTACGTGCCTGCATTTGCTTACAAACAGTATGAATTCCAGAATGTGAATATCAAAGGCAATGGAAGCTTTCAAAATCTTGCCGTCTCAACAACCATCGATCACATCAAGGTCAGTGATAGCCTTAGTTTTCCATTCACGCAAATTGACCTGTTCGCCAGAAATGATTCTACTAACGTCAGGTTGGTAACGGAAAGCAACAACAAAAGCATTTCAGGCGGG
>DASTIZ010000403.1:0-2329 GCA_035717045.1 Chitinophagaceae bacterium | reverse complement strand
TAATCTGTACTGCAAATTCATGTTCAAGGATAAATCCATTTCTGAAAACAATTTTCATCCTGTTGTTTACTGCCAGTGGTATTTGCGTGGGAATCCGAACAAGAATTGTGTTATTGGTAATATAGGTTGGGGTCAGTCTCGATTGCTGATCATTAAACCATATCTCAACCGCATCCTGCAGGTTGTTCCCAACAATTGCGATCAACTGGCCCTGGCCGGCGCCCACCAGTAAAGAGTCCGATGACGCAGGTCTTGTTATTCTCACATAACTTATCGAAGGAGTGCCTGCCTCATCCTTGGTACAAGAATTAAATACAGTTACCGCTCCAATTATTACGAGAAGTGTAAGCAGTGTTTTATTTATAGATTTCATGTGCAAGTTTTTTATTTTTTTTCGGTCACATGGAACTTAATTTCTTTATTAAGAACTTTTGGTTCCTTTTTATGGGTAATCAACAGGAGGCTTCGATAAGTTTGGAGCCTGGCTTAATTCCACATTGGGTATTGGTAAACGAAAATTTCCATCATTTGCATTAATTGTTCTTTCACTATACCATGATGTTTTTGTAAATGTCCACTCAGTGGGATTAGGCATTGAGTTGGGCTGGGTAAAGAACAATCCCCGGTCCTGTGAATTCAACATCGAATAAGCCTTCTGTGGATTCCAGTAATGCAGGTTTACAAAATCATACCAGGCCATACCTTCCATAGCAAACTCTTTGAACCTTTCAGAAAAAAGCACATCAAGTGTCAGCGGGCCGCTGCCATTGGGTCCGGCAACCACGTAAGGAGGCAACCCGGCTCTTGTCCGTACTTTATTAAAATACTCGATCGCAAGAGCATCTGATGTAGATGTATTATTTCCAATGACCGCTTCAACATATATCAAATACATTTCAGCAAGACGCATCATGTAAGTATTGTTTGGATAGCGTTGCTGCGCGGCAATACCGGCCAGATCAATGGGTGATCCGATCACATATTTTTTAACAGCCAAAAAATTGGCATCCGTACCCGTGAAAGGATAAATCAGCTTGGTCCTGTCCGTCACTTTCGTGATCTCAGGATAATAAAATCCGGGCAGCATGAATGTGGCATGTAAACGCTGGTCTAAAGTCCTTCCTTTTAATGTGCCATTCGGTTGTTCAATGATGCCATCATATTGTTTCACGAGCCACCAGGTAGCACCCTTGTCACCACCCCAGCCTCCGAAAGAAATGTCAGGACTATACGCGAGATATTCGGGCATACTGTTATTCGTACCCCACACACTGGGTCCTGAAAAAACCCATTGTAACTCGAATAAAGATTCTGAATTATTATCATAAGGATACTTAAAAAGATTTTCATAATTAGTCAATAAACTTCTCCCGCTGTTACTGATCACACTGGCGGCGAAATATTTTGCACTGTCCAGGAACTGTTGCTTTCTTACTCCGCCAGTGGCTTCCACTCCTGCCCTTGTCAGGTAAAACCGGGCCAACATAGCTTCAGCCGACCATTTGGTTAACCTTCCTTCCTGTACGGCAACTGCGGGCAGATCTTCAGCCGCTGCACGCATTTCTCTCGTGATAAACCTCCACACACTTGGAACTGTGTTGCGGGTAATGCTGGTATCGAACAGGTGATCAAAATTATTTTCAACAACGGGAACAGGTCCCCAGTTCATCACCAAAAAACGATAGGCCAATGCTCTCATAAATCTTGCTTCGGCAATTGCCATTTTTTTCACTCTGGCAGTAACGGCTTCGCCAGCATACCTGTTGATATTATAAATAGCAAGGTTTGACTGCGCCACCACGTTAAAGAATGCCCTCCATGAGGCACCGTTTTCTCCATTGTCTCCGGTGGTATTGAACAAGACGTTTCCCCGGTCATTCCAGGCTGAATAGGCCGTACCTCCCCGGAAATCACCAAGATTGTACATGGCCTTATCATTATAATCAAACCACACCTGGCTGTACAGGAGGCTTGTTGCCGCTAACACCTGGTCATCGGTTTTGTAAAAATTTGCATCAACTACCGAGCTTAACGGTGGCTTTTCAAGAAAACTTTTATTACAGTCTGTAAATACAATGCCGGCAACCAGTAAGACGATAAGAAAATTTATTCGATTTAGCTTCTTCATATGAATGCGTTTAGAAGTTAATGTTTAGCGTTGCTGTATAGATTGGTGTCAAAGGATAACGTCCGAAATCTATTCCGATCGCCTGGTTCTGCGCACTTGAACCCTGTCCCACGTAAGCCCCTACTTCCGGATCATACCCGCTATAGTCTGTAATCGTAAATAAATTCTGCGCCCCAATTGTTGCTTTAAGTCCTTTGATCA
>DASTIZ010000402.1:0-4706 GCA_035717045.1 Chitinophagaceae bacterium | reverse complement strand
ATTATTATAGCGTAACCCTTCGAGACCTTCTTCAATATTCAATGCATGTTGCAGAAGGTTGAATTCTTCATTCTCATATACTACTTTTTTAGTGAGACCAAAACAATTAAGCGGTTTACCACGCAAGCTGAACACAGCCTGGGTTTCTACATTTCTGGATTTCGTAATGGATCCGCTGGCACTGTCCCCCTCGGTAATGAAAACCGTGGTTTCATTCATCTTCGCCACGTACTCCTCTCTTCCTCTTGCCGGCGGTTCATCGTTCAAGTGATAACGGCAATCTCTCAACTTCCGGTTATGCAGGTTGGCTTTCTTCGCTCTTTCATTTGCGAGTTTCTTGATCCCTGAAAGCTCTTTCCTTTCTCTTTCACTCTGTTCAATCCGTTTTTTTAATTCTTCTGCCGTGGAGGGATTTTTATGCAAATAGATCTCAAGCTCTTTGGAAAAGAAATCGCCAATAAAATTCCGCATAGTAGGTCCACCTTCGGCCACATTCATTGAACCCAGTTTTGTTTTTGTCTGGCTTTCAAAAACAGGTTCCACAACACGAACCGAGATCGCCGCGACAATTCCGGTTCTTATATCGGCAGCATCGTAATCCTTTTTATAAAAATCACGGATTGTTTTTACATACGCCTCGCGAAATGCCTGTTGGTGTGTGCCACCCTGCGTGGTATGCTGGCCATTGACAAAGCTGTAAATATCCTCACCATATTCATTCGTATGAGAGATCGCCACTTCAATATCATCCCCAATTAAATGAATGATCGGGTAACGAATTTCATCTTCATTCGTTTTGCGCTGAAGAAGGTCGAGTAACCCATGCTTGCTTACAAAGGATTTGCCGTTGAAAATGATCTTCAACCCGGCATTCAGAAAGCAATAATTCCAAATTTGATTTTCTAAAAACTCGGGGTGAAATTTAAAATTCTTAAAAACGGTTTCATCAGGAATAAAGGTTACGATTGTTCCATTATCTTCTCCGGACTTTGTTTCTTTATGTTCTTTAATCAAAAAACCCCTCTCGAATTCAGCGGTTTTTTCTTTCCCATCGCGAATAGCTTTTACTTTGAAATAGGTGCTTAGTGCATTCACTGCTTTTGTACCCACTCCATTCAAACCAACGGACTTCTGAAACACTTTGCTGTCGTACTTTGCGCCTGTATTGATCTTACTCACCACATCTACCACCTTTCCCAGTGGGATGCCTCTCCCATAATCCCGGATGGTAACCTGCCGGCCGTCAACAGTTATCTCAACCGTTTTTCCATAGCCCATTGTGTATTCGTCAATACAATTGTCAAGCACTTCTTTCACCAACACATAAATACCATCATCAGGTGAAGATCCATCGCCGAGTTTACCAATGTACATACCGGGCCGCAGTCGAATATGTTCTTTCCAGTCGAGGGATTTGATGCTCTCTTCGTTGTAATCGAAAAGATTAGTCCGGGAGGACTCCTTTGGAGAACTGTCTGTTGGTTTTTCTTTTGCCTTTGCCATTTTGTACGGTGCTTGCGAGGTGAATTGCGAGGCCAGGCCGCAAAATCACCTCATATAATTTTTTATAGGTTATCAGCTTTTAATTTCTAATCCACGGGCTTTGCAATGCTCTTTTTCGTCGTCCCGGTCATCGCTCAGCTTTCCAATTCGGGCAAATATAACGAAACGGTTTTTTCTGCATAATTTCAGACTATTAACTCCTGTTAATAAGATTCCCTTCAATGGCGAACAAGACAACTAAAGAAAACTACAAAACTTTTCATCCGAAGACGCGCCAGGCCTGGCGGAAATGGCTGGAGAAAAATCATTCCATATCACCCGGTATTTGGCTCATCTATGATAAGAAGTCTACCGGCAGAGCCAAGCTTGTTTATAATGACGCGGTTGAAGAAGCGCTTTGCTTTGGCTGGATCGACAGCACCATGAGGCCATTGGATGGGGAACGGTTCATGCAGCGGTTCACTCCGCGCAAACCAAAAAGCGGTTGGAGTGGTTTAAACAAAAAGCGTATCGAAAAAATGATAGCAGAGGGATTGATGGCAAGTGCCGGGCTTGAAAAAATTGACCTCGCAAAAAAAGATGGGAGCTGGGAAAGTCTTGATTATATTGATGCAATCCGATTACCCGAAGACTTTGAAAAAGCTTTATCCAAAAATAAAAAAGCAAGAGTCAATTTTGAGAACTTTCCACCATTCTCAAAGAAGCAATTTTTATATCACATCAACCAGGCGAAAACAGAAGTCACCCGCAAGCAACGTATCAGGCTTTGCGTGAAGATGGCCGCCGCCAATAAAAAACCTAGTGTTGGGGGATTCAAATTGTGAATAAAATTCTGACCGTTCATAAAAAAATAATTTATCCACCTGAAAAAACTGTCGTAACTTTTCTACACTAAATGAAAGGTATGAAAAAAACTATCGTTGCCCTTATCCTGGCCTCCGGCGTTACGGCCATTGCATTCGCGGCTTTTGATTCATCTTCTTCTCCAAATAAGAAAATGAAAACAGAAAAGAAAGCCGAAACAAAAAAGAAAAAAGAATGCAAACGCACCTGCATATTCAGTATCTGATTCGCCGGTAAAAAGCCTTCTGTGACGCAGGAGGCTTTTTTATTTATAATACCCTTTCCTTCTTTATTTTCAGAATTATTTGAAAGTTTGAAATTTTATTAACCCTGTTTCAGAGCGGCTTTTTGATCTGCCTCAATCGGGGTCTGGGCTGGATGATCCGGAAAATAGCTTGTTTTTCAGCCTCTTAATTTTTGAAGCCAATGAGTCAATTTGCCCCCCGGATTAATTTTTTGTCAAAAAAAATTTTTGCCCCCAATGGCTTGGCAGGGTCAACACAAAACCACTAAATTTGGCTTGCTGACCCTGTTGAAAATTTAACCCATCGGTTCAATTTTACCAGTTAAATTCTTACTTACTATCACCCATTCCAGCTTGTTTATTGAAAAACAGAGGAACAATTTATTTATTCAAAAAGGAGATGTTATGTATACTTACGAATTGCTGGAGACAGGTTGCTATTACCTGATAAAAGAGAAGGAAGATTCAATGATCACATTGATCAAGGTTGCCATGGAATCCGACCATTGTTTATTTATCGTGAAATATGAAGATCCCACGGATACAGAGTGGAAAATGAAAAAAGATAAGGTGTTTGATATCATAGAATGCCTGAGTGACACGGCTGTGAAAGAATGGGAACTATATTACAAGAGTAGCGAAGATGCGTATACGGAAGAAGATGATGATGATTGACAGATCACGTATTAACGTCCATTCATATAATTTCTATTGAGTGGTAATTGAAATGACTTATTTTAGTCGGTTACAATTACCACTTTTTTTATGATAAAATATCATCGTTACATCTTCACAATCATCTGTGCTTTCATTTTATGCTTCTCTTTGAATGCACAGGAAGATCTGCCGACAGACTACCTGGGCAAGGAGTTTCATGCGGGCCGCCGTGATGCATTGCGAAAAATAATGCCTGACAACTCTGTCGTTGTCGTTATGGCATACCCCACCCGAACATTCAGTAACGATGTTGATTATTTTTATCACCAGAATCCTGATATGTATTATTTCAGTGGTTACAGGGAACCGCATTCATTATTGCTCATTTTTAAAGAAGAACAAAAGAACGATAATGGCGGAGTGTATAAAGAATTGCTTTTTGTTCAGAAAAAAAACGCACTCGCCGAACAATGGACAGGCAGGCGCCTGGGAACGGAAGGTGCTAAAGAAAAGCTGGGGTTCGCTCATTCCTTGAACGGCGAAGATTTCCGGGATATAAAAATCGATTTTTCAAAATTTGATAAAATAATCTTCGATCGTTTTCCGGAGGACGTGGGCAATGAAAAGTATGACCAGGCTGACCTTTTTGATCTCATCCTGCAATTCAAATCCAAAGCAAACATTACCGAAGATTTTGCAAAGGATAAAAGATTTGATACCCGGTTGTTTCGTGAACTAACCGGCCGGCTTCGTGAAATAAAAACTCCGGAGGAAATGGAACTGATCCGTAAAGCGGTTGAGATCTCATGCCGTGGACAAAATGAAGTAATGAAAGCGGTACATCCCGGTATGAGTGAGCTGGAGATCCAGGGTTTGCATGAATATGTTCATAAGAAATATGGTGCCGAAGGCGTCGGTTACGGGTCTATCGTTGGTGCGGGTGCCAATGGTTGTGTGTTGCATTATATGGAGAACACAAAAACAAAGATTGGAAATGAACTATTGCTCATGGACGTTGGAGCAGAATATCATGGCTATACTGCTGACGTCACGAGAACAATCCCGGCCAATGGGAAATTTTCTGAAGAGCAAAAGATCATTTACAATCTCGTTTACGAGGCACAGGAAGCTGCATTCAGAACATTACGGGATGGTGCAAAATGGAATGATGCCTCGAAGGCCGCAAGAGATGCGATCGCTGATGGATTATTTAAACTTGGGATTATTAAAGACAAGTCAGAGGTGGGTACTTATTATCCTCATGGGCTCGGTCATCATATCGGTCTTGATGTACATGACCGAAGTTTTTCGCCAATATTAAAGAAAGACATGGTGATCACGATTGAGCCCGGTATATACATACCGCCAAACAGCCATTGTGATAAAAAATGGTGGAATATTGCAGTGAGAATAGAAGATGATGCGTTGATCACTCAGGACGGGTATGAGTTACTTTCAT
>DASTIZ010000401.1:0-4414 GCA_035717045.1 Chitinophagaceae bacterium | reverse complement strand
ATCCTGATCTGTTATGATAATAATGTAATTGAAAACGTGAGAGCAACTGCCTTGTTAGGTGCACAAATAATTTTCATGCCCCATGTTACGATGTGTACGCCATCAACAAGACCGGGAGCCGGGTTTGTTGATGCAGAACTCTGGAAGGATAAAATAAAAAATGCTGAAATTCTCAGGAAAGAATTTGATGGCATCAAAGGAAAAGAATG
This sequence comes from Chitinophagaceae bacterium, assembly GCA_035717045.1. Classification (GTDB taxonomy): domain Bacteria; phylum Bacteroidota; class Bacteroidia; order Chitinophagales; family Chitinophagaceae; genus VBAS01. The sequence continues at coordinate 4,205 of DASTIZ010000401.1, read as the reverse complement.
GTTAATGAAGTGGTTACCGGCCAGAGCCTATGACAATGGCGTATATGTAATTTTTTCAAATCCAATCGGGATGGATGATGATCAGCTAAAGAACGGGTGTGCAATGATCATCGATCCCTTTGGAGACATCATTGCAGAGTGCAGAAGTCTGAATGACGAATTTGTTATTGCTGAGTTGATCCCCAAAAAACTCACACAGGCTGGCGGCTTCCGGTATACACAGGCGAGAAGACCTGAGCTTTATAAAGACATTATTGGGGCTGAGCACGAAGCGGAACTGAAGATCAGCTGGATGAATCTGGCGAAGATCAATTGATCACAGGAAGCTCCACATAAAATGTGCTTCCCTTTCCTTGCTCAGTTTCAAACCAGATCCTTCCCCCCGCCTGTTCAGCGATCCCTTTACACATGGCGAGTCCGAGTCCGGTACCCGAGGATTTGGTGGTAAAGTTGGGTATAAAGATCTTGGAGTGCATTTCTTTTGGTATTCCTTCTCCATTGTCTCTTACACTGATCTGCACGATGCCGTCTACCTGCACTTCATTAACCTCTATGTCACATTTTTCCTTACCGTTACAAGCTTCAATTGCATTCTGGATAAGATTCGTAAAAAGACGATTCATCTGTGTTTTATCTGCTTTTACTAATACTTTTTCATCTACGGTGTTCAATTTGAGATCGCCTTCATGACTTGTTTTGTAAAGATTGTCCAGCGACCGGATCACTTCATTAATATCAAATATTTCAACATTGGTGTTTCCGATATTGGCAAACTGTGAAAAGTCAAACGCGATCTTTGAGAGGTGATCGATTTGCTCGACAAGAGTCTTTGCCACTTGCGCTGTAAGTTCTTTTACATTAGATGAATTGTTGTCAATCGCTTTCTGAAGAAACTGGATGCTTAATTTCATTGGCGTCAAAGGATTCTTGATCTCATGTGCCACCTGCCGCGCCATCTCACGCCAGGCCCCTTCCCTTTCGCTTCTTGCCAGGGCCTGTGCGCTCACTTCGAGTTTCTTTACCATCTTATTGTATTCTCTCACCAGTCCACCGATCTCATCATTCCTTTTCCACTCCACTTCTTCATTGGTTCTCCCAAGATTTATTTCACGCATCCTCTCACTAATCAGTGAAAAGGATCTTGTCACCCTGTTTGTAATGAACAAGGCTATGACGCCTGATACCAGGAAAATAAACGCATTCAGGTTTATGATGGTCACCAGGAAGTTTGAGATCTCCTGCTTTAGTTCACTTTGTGATAAAAAATAAGGAATATTAATATAGGCGTAGGCCTTGCCATCATCTTTTCCGCGCAAAGGGGCATAAATACTCATATAGGATAGGTGCCCAAGATTTTCAGTCTGCAAATGCTGAACCTGCCCCAGCCTGTTTAAATGATAAAATCCCCTCGGATGCATTTGCTTGCTCAAAAAATTCTCGTTGTAGACAACAGGCTGTGAGCTTACGTACAACCTTCCGCTGGTATCATACACATTTACATCCACATTATGGATGTCAGCCACTTCCTTGACCACTTTCGTTAATTCATCGTTTGCGACGGAATCATAGATTGCAATCAGGTCGTCCAGGTGACGCCTTTCGTCAAGCGCTTTTTCCATCTGTGTCAGCGCGATATCCATTGTTCTTCCTAACCTGTCCTCATTGTTTTGCTTGTATCTAAGTATGAAAAAAGAAATTGTCGATACACCGATAATGATGAAAGAAAGAATGCTGATAAAAATTATTGTTCCGTGGATCTGTGTGCGGATATTCCATTCAATGATCCGGCGAAATTCCCCGATATCTGCTCCGAGGCGAAGTAATAAAACCAGCGCATTGAAAAGTCCAACCAAAAACAGGAACACGCAAAAAATATAAGAAAATAACGTGATCGCTTCCAGCAGGTCTGCTTTTTGCCTGACTACCACAACGAACTTATCTTGTTTTGCCTTATACCATAATTCGGTATAACCGGGTACAACCCTTTTTCCAACCGTTTCAACCGGTCTATCAGCGCGTCTTAGGATTGTGCGGAATGGATACCTGTTGTACTCAATGGTCTCTATCAATACCCCATCTTCATAAACTGCGTACGCGTAGTTTTGCCAAATTTGAGGGTCTTCGACTCCCTTTTTAAAAAGTCCAACATCCACTTCGGCTGTACTGTTGCGGTCGGGATCTAATAAGATAAATAAATAACCAAGTGCGTTACCAGGAGGATCGGTAACCGTTTGCTTAAATATGAAAGTATACTTATCATAACTCGTATTGAAATAATATAAATTCGGCACCGTGGTCGGCCTGGCATCTATGTCCATTAGCGTTTCAAGATCATTGTAAGTTTTGGGCTCATCATTAAACAGGGGATTCTTTTGTGCATCAAAAACATAAAGTTTCGAATTGTAATTCCGTACATAATCACTCCGGTGAAGGAGACTGTCACGTAGAAAGTTGGCGGACTGCTGATCTTTGCTGAACCGGTAAAAATTAGGTGCAAAAAAATCGTTGTCAAAAAAAGTAAGCGTAATACTAAGTTCCCGTTCATTATCAGGGTCCGTCTGCCGATTGACCCTTTCCGCCATCGCGATCCGTGTTTGCCATTCTTTTTCCCTGTTAGCATTTATAATAACGGCGCTTATTGAAACCGAAAAGATAAAGATCCAGAATAGCCCACCGGCCATTGTCTGCCGTTGACTATTGATTCCAAAAAATTTTATTTTTGATAACCATATATAAAAGACCAACCAGCCCAACACTATTATATAAAATACCAGTAACGGGTTATTCACCTGGAAAGTGAGAAATGTAAGGCCCGCGGCCGCAACGATCAGGTACACGGGGAACATATTATTATTAAAGGACAAAGACAATATGGGCGTCATTATCTTCATGAAATAATAATATCCTACCGCTAACATGGATAAGGCGATAAAACCAAAGACTGTGTAGGGAGTAAGACTGAAAAAATTGATCACGTCAAATGAAATACTGGAATCGGCCGCCAGGCTTCGGATAATGAATGCGATCAAAAAGGTAACTAAAACGACAACCAGGCTTCCAATGATCCCTAGCAATACTGATCTTTTGATGGCCAGCTTGTATAATCCTGTAGTCCGGACCTTCTGCCAGGCAAATAAAATTATCCAGCAAAATAAAGTTGAGTTGATCAGCAGATCACCCAATGATTTGTGTATAGGGTTTGAACCATAAACTTTCGGATCAAACAAGTCGAATTGGTGAAAATTGAAAGGAAAAGGAAAAAAATAACTCAGGAATCTAAATATGGTGAGGCATCCAATCAAAAACGCAAATCCTTTCCAAAAACCATATTGTTCTGCAATTTTTTCTGCAATAAAATGAATATAGATGAGCAGTAACAATACAGCAATCAATTTGAATATAATAGTCAGGTTCAACACCGCTGAGGGTGGTGCAACTACCGGTGAAACATAAAACCGCATATCATTCCCGAGGCCTGTTACTTCGAATTCCGTGGGCAACCCGGAAATCGAGATCGTTGAAGAAGCTGTTTCGCTATGAGCAAACCGGGGTGGTAATGATGAAAAATATTGATACATGACCGGTATTAAACCGATCGTCGCTATGGAATCATATTTGCCGCTGCCAAGACCGAAGGTGCTCTTCAGGCACACATAAAAACCGTTTGGCTGTTGCCGGAAATAAGCGGTGTCAGGATAACTGAAGATCTCATCTGGCGGAGAGCTGTTTTGATTGCTCCAAAACGTCAGCTCGCCGCCTCCATAATCCTTCCTGTACACAAATATTCCAGTAGGATTTTTTTTCGAAGTAAGCCTGTTTAACTCCTGTTTTGAGTAATTTCTAAACGCCAGTCTTTTGATCAATGCCGTATCTGCGACCAGCTCATAGAAATCATTTTGTTGGGTTCGCACATAATCCTGTAGCCGGGCTACTTCATTTCTAATTGACCGGTCGGGAGAAAATGATTGTGTAAATAAAAACGAGAGCAGGTATAAAAAAACTGCTCCCACTAACCATCCATGTGGTTTGGGAAGTATTTGTCGTAAACTTTTCAATTGCTCAGGTCCGTTTTTTTATGTTGTTCCAAATGGAATCCATTTCTTCGAGAGTCATTTCGGCCAGGTTCTTCCCTTCGTGCGTGGCTTCTTCCTCCATTTGGGTAAAGCGCCGGATAAATTTCTTATTGGTCACCTCCAGCGCATTTT
>DASTIZ010000400.1:0-4319 GCA_035717045.1 Chitinophagaceae bacterium | reverse complement strand
CTGACGTTTGGAACATTCTTCTCTGCGAAAAAGTACGTAAAGAATATTTTCAATTTTAATGCCTTTGTTACCTCAATCAAATCAGTAACATTGGCCACCTGTTTCGAAAATACGTCCTATTTTCTTCTCAGAAATTTCATTACTTTTTTTACAACTATTGAAATATTGATCCTGGCACTAAAAAATAGGGTGGCAGAACGGGATGTATTTGCAGAGGGGATGCGATTGTCGGGCCTTTTGGTTCCCTTTGCTTTATTCTACATCAATTTTAATGTTAATCAAATAAAAAAGAGATATTATAAGATCATTACCCTGATCAGCATTCTTTTGCTGTTTGTTTCTCCATTGTATGTGCTACTTTTTTATGGAGAGCAATTTTCTAACAAGATCTATTTCTACAACTTTTTTATTGCTGTATTTGCGTTTATTGCATTTCTCGAAAAAGATTATATCGAGTTTTTAACCCGCGACAATTCAAAGAAAAAAAGGCTGCTCCTCTTCAACTATGTTTATTTTGGTACATCAGTTCTATTGTTTATACTACTGCTTCAGGCGGCCGTTTCCATCGAAACGATTATACTGGTATTTTCAGCCAAATTGATGGTATACTATTCACTACTGTTAACAAGGTTCAATCTTCCTGTATCCTATAAGGAAATATTGGCGATTTTTATGGTGCTCCCGGCACTAAATTATATTCTTGCCAGGACGGGTTATTACAGTACAGCTTTCCATTATCTTGTCAACCTGAAAAATCATATTCTTTAACATGAAAGTTCAATTATTGGCCCGGCCCGATCATTCGCTATTCCTTTATGAATATCTCAGGAAAAAGATCGCGGTCCAATTGATCACTTTCAATGTAGCAAAAAAAGGCTCATTACTTCATCGGCTGAGAAAAACAACCAGGGTAGTCAGTGATGATGTAGTTATTCTCAATGATCTCACAATTTATGACCAAATGATCTTCGGGCTGGCAAAAGTTCTTAACTTCTCGCCTTTCCGCGCCGAAAGTCTCTATTCGGAAATTTCATTTCGGAGAAAAGCCAAAAGATTTAAGCCCGACCTCATTCATTATTGGCCCGTCTACTGTCACCAATATGTTAAAAAGCAAAGAGAAAACAAACAGGTTTCCACATTAGCGGACGTATATAGTGCCCACCCGCAGTATGTGATTAAGATGCTGGCTCCCGTATATGAGGAGTATAATTTAAATATCAAAGACAGCTATTTCTTTCAGGATGCTTCCAGAAATACAGAATTCCTGGCTCATGAAAACTTTATTTTAGTTAACTCGCAGTATGTAAAAGAAAGCTTCCAAAGGGAAAATCTGTCGAAGGATATTTTTGTCGCGGAGTATGGTTTCTGGGGAGACGCTGATGCTATGTCAAACTACCAGGCAGCTTCCGGGTATCGGCATATGCTGAACACCCCTACCCTCAAATTGGTGTATGTAGGAGGCGTGTCACTCGAAAAAGGCGTGCCTTATTTGCTTGAAGCATTGAAAAAGCTTGGATCGGCATCCATAGAGCTCGATATTATTGGACGTGTCAAGAAGGGCCAGGAAAAAATATTTAATAAGTACCATACTCTCTCAGGAGTCAAGTTCCTGGGCCCAAAGCCAAATAATGAAATAAGAAACATGCTTAAGAAGTACTCTGTATTAGTATTGCCAAGTTTAACCGACGCATATTCTATTTCCGTTATCGAAGGGCTTCAGCAAGCTTTGCCCGTTATTGTCTCTGACCAGACAGGCAATAAGGATGACGTAAAAAAATTTAATACCGGGGAGGTCGTAATCGCTGCAGACAGTGATTCATTAATAAAAGCTATTGAAAAAATGACTGTTGCCGAATACAGGGAGCATTTGTCTCGTAATATTCAGAATTTTATCAAAAGTGACCTCGGCGATCCGTATCCGGAAAAAGTATTAAGGATCTATCATCAATTGATCCCAAAAAAATAAAAGAGTTGATTGATCTTGTTATAGGATTCAAACTTCATGTGTGAGTACGGTAACAACGCGATCTTTCAGGCAATCTTAATCATGCGAGTAGTTTTTGTTACAAATATGCCGGCGCCTTACCGCATCGCCACATTAAACCGGGTTGCGGAACAATTAGGAGAAGAATTTCTCGTGATTTTTTGCACACGGAAAGAAGCCAATCGTGATTGGAACGTTCCTCCAATGTCATTTCAGCACCTATTTTTAAAAGAGAATGTTTACTTAAAAAAGGATCAAACAACATTTGTTCATAACAATCCCGATGTAAGGCAACATTTAAAAAGATTTAACCCCGATGTTGTGATCACCGGAGGGTTTAACCCCACAATGCTATATGCGTTTTTATTTTGCCTTTTTAAAAAGAGAAAACATATCTGTCTAACAGATTCCTGGCAACTGTTGGAAGATAGTTTATCCGGCGTTCATAAATTGGTGCGAAAAATTGTATATCGTTTCAGTGCTTCTTTCATTTGTTGCAGCCAAAAAGGGAAAAAATATCTGCAAAGCTTTAATATTGATCCCCGATCCATTTTCATAAGCCCATTAACCATTGACCTTAATAAATTCAGCACAAATAAGAATTTTCATACCCGGCAATTTGACCTGCTTTTTTCGGGTCGTTTTGTTGAATCAAAGAACCCCGATTTCTTTATCCGTGTTGCCGAAAAGCTAAAACAAAATAATGATAACATTAAAGTGTGTCTCATGGGTGATGGACCGATGCGAAATAAACTCCTAGATCAATTGAATTCTCTTGGAATCAATTTTACTTTTGCCGGTTTCATATCACAAGAGGAATTGCCGGGATATTATTCATCATCCAAAGTGTTTCTCTTTCCCACTTCTTTTGATGCGTGGGGAGTTGTGGCGCACGAAGCATTGGCATCAGGCACGCCTGTAATGATCTCGCCTTATGCGGGCTGCAGCGATGAACTGGTGATCAATGAACACGATGGATATGTGCTTCCCCTTGAAGAAGACCTGTGGGCAGAATACGCCATACGAATTCTAAATGATGAAGTAAGGTGGCAGGCATTTTCGGAAAATGCCAAAAAAATCGCCTCTTTATTCGATCATATCGCCGCAGCGAAGTCATTCGTGGATGCGTGTGAGTTTGCGTTCATCAAACGACATAGAAAGTGAGAAAAAAAATCTTGTTTCTTGTACAGTTACCTCCACCGGTCCATGGGACATCGGTTGTAAACAATTATGTAGTGAGTTTTAGGTCCATTCAATCCAAGTATGAATGCCGGACATTGCCGCTTCATTTTGCGGATAACCTGGACGATCTCGGGAAAGTAAGTTTCAAAAAATTCCGTTTATTGCTAGCAACTCTTATAAAGCTCACAGGCAAGTTGATCTTCTTTCGCCCGCACCTTGTTTATTTTACCATCGCACCGGCAGGTGCCGCATTCTATCGGGATTTTTTATTTTCAATACTGATCAAAATTTCCCGAAGCAAACTTTTACTACACATTCACGGAAGAGGGTTTGCTGAGGGTTCCAAAAGGAGCAAGTTATATCGGGAATTATGCAGAATGATATTCACTAACAGTTACTGCATTCATCTTACGGAAAGCCTTAAGTATGATGTTCCCTTTTTGCACATTAAAAACCGATATGTTGTTCCTAATGGGATCCCGGAGGTTAATACGAATCCGGTAAAGAGAATAGTAAATAATGGTATTATTCACTTGCTTTACCTTTCAAACTATGTAAGGGCTAAAGGTGTCCTTGAGCTAATTGATGCAATAGAAAAGGTGACACATCATAATAATAGACTTCATCTTAGACTCGTTGGAAAGCCATTTGATCTGACCATAGATTACCTTGAAGATTATATACGTAAAAAAAATCTCAGCTCATTTATCACGGTTTGTGGTCCTAAATACGATCAGGCTAAATATGACGAATTAAGCAACGCTGACATTTTGATTTTCCCGACTTATTATACTAATGAGGCTTTCCCCCTTGTCCTTCTGGAGGCCTTTGACTTCGGGTTGCCGTGTATAACCACTCACCAGGGCGCTATTCCGGATATTGTGGAAAACGGCGTAACGGGATTGTTGGTCGAGCCAAGAAACATTGAATCCCTTGCGGGGCAGATCCTTTTCCTGTTGAACGACGTGAATCTATTAAATGAATTGGGTCAAAATGCCAGGCAGAAATTTCTTGAAAAGTATACCCTGCCGGTTTTCGAAAAAAACCTTGCCAATGTGTTTGACGATATTTTAATGAAGAATAGTTAGATATTGCACGAATGAACCTTATTAAGCCCAAACATATCGACCAGGTGTTTTTTTTACTGCTGGTG